>NZ_NMPP01000047.1:0-65754 GCF_009192885.1 Xanthomonas sp. LMG 12462
GGCTTCGCCCCGTACCCTCACCCCAACCCCTCTCCCGGGGGGAGAGGGGCTCCAGGCGCCACGCGCTCCCCTTCTCCCGCCGGGAGAAGGTGCCCCGAAGGGGCGGATGAGGGTACGGGCGAAGCCTGGGGAGACATCGATCGCGGCGGCGACAAGCGCGCGGGCGAAGCCTGGTGTCGTTCTGATGCGCGAAGGCTTCGCCCCGTACCCTCACCCCAACCCCTCTCCCGGGGGGAGAGGGGCTTTGCTTGCTCCAGGCATGAGGAGGCGCCGACGGCTTCACAACCGCGGCATCAATGCACCGCGCGCTCAGCCCAGGCGCTGTCGCACCGCCTCGAACAGGGCCACGCCGGCGGCAACCGAGACGTTGAGGCTCTCGATCTCGCCCGGCATCGGGATCCGCACCAGGCCGTCGCAATGCTCGCGGGTCAGCCGGCGCAGGCCGTCGGACTCGCCGCCCAGCACCAGCGCCACGTTGCCGCGCAGGTCCTGCGCGTACAGCGAGGTCTCGGCCTCGCCGGCCAGGCCGTAGATCCACACGCCCTGCTTCTGCAGCTCGCGCAGGCAGCGCGCCAGGTTGGTCACCGCCACGATCGGCAGGCGGTCGGCGGCGCCGGCCGAGGTCTTGCGCACGGTGGCGTTGACCGGCGCCGATTTGTCCTTGGGAATCACCACCGCGGTCACCCCGGCCGCGGCGGCACTGCGCAGGCAGGCGCCGAGGTTGTGCGGATCCTGCACGCCGTCCAGCACCAGCAGCAGGGCGCGGCCTTCGGCGGCGCTGACCAGGCCTTCCAGCTCGCTCTCGGCCCAGGTCCGCGCCGCGGCATAACGCGCGGCCACGCCCTGGTGCCGCACCGAGCCGCCGACGCCGTCCAGCGCCTGCGTGTTCACCCGCCGCACGTCGATGCCCTTGCGCCGCGCGTTCTCCTCGATCTCCTGCAGGCGCGGATTCTTGCTGCCCGCTTCCACCAGCACCTCGCGCACGTTGTCCGCGTCGTTCTCGATCGACGAGGCCACGGCATTGACGCCGACGATCCACTGGTTCTGCTTGCTCATGAGACGGGACTACGCGTAAGGAAAGCGGGCATGGTAGGGGTTGTGGCCGCTGGCGTCATGCCTGGGGGCCGGGATTGGGGATTCGGGATTGGGGATTGGTAGAAGCGGCTTGGCCGCGACGTCGTGCTTTCCTGCGATGCCCGGGGCATGCGTGCCGCGGCGGCAAGACCAACGACGCAGCGCCATCCAGTCAGGGCGCGGCGCAGCCTTGTGGGAGGGACTTCAGTCCCGACGCGATGACGTCGGGAACCCCGGCCTGCTGCCTGGCGCGCCGATGACCCGAGGTTACCGGCACCGACACGCTCCGCGCGACGTCGGCACCGGTGGTCTTACCTCAAGCCGGCCAGCGCTCGGTGTCGTGGTCCGGATGCTGGCGCGAGACGACATCGGCCAGGAACGGCGCGGCGGCCAGATCGCCTTCGGTGCGGATCGCCGCCAGGCGATGCAGGGCGTCGACGAATGGCAGCTTCGCCTCGATGCCGTACTGGATGGTCGGCGGCAAGGCCTCCGGATGGTCGAAGGCGCCGGCCGCGATGGCGACGCCATCCGGGGCCTCGTAGGTCAGCGGCGTGCCGCAGTCGGCGCAGAAGCCGCGCTGCACCAGGTTGGACGAGGCGAAGCGCCTGGGTGCGCCGCGGGTCCAGGTCAGGTCCGCACCGCGGGTGGAGACCAGCGGCGCGTAGTAGGCGCCGAACGCCTTCTGGCACATCCGGCAATGGCAGATCGAGGCGTCGTGCAGCCGCCCACGCACGCGGAAACGCACCGCACCGCACTGGCAACCGCCGCTGTACTCCTGCTCCATATCCGCTCTCCGCTGCGAACCGCATCGCGCGGGTGGCTCCCGCACGACGCACGGGAAGCGCGATCGCGGCGGCCGCCATTCGGTCGCCGCGACGCTGCGCCGTCAGTACTTCTTTTTCTTGCGCTTGGCTGGCTGCCCACGCGGCGGCGGCGGCAACTCGTCGTGTACCGATTCGCCTTCTTCGACCAGGCGGAAGTCGATCTTGCGCTCTTCCATGCTCGCCTTCAGCACCAGGATGCGTACGCGGTCGCCAAGGCGGAACTCGCGCCCGCGGCGCTCGCCGGTCAGGGTCTTGCGGGTGGCGTCGAAGTGGTAATAGTCCTGCGGCAACTGGGTCACGTGGATCAGGCCGTTGACCTTGGACTGGTCCAGTTCGACGAACAGGCCGAAGCTGGTCACGCCGCTGACCACGCCGTCGAACTGCCCGCCGACGTGCTTCTCCATCCACGCGGCGCGGTAGCGCTCGTCGACCTCGCGCTCGGCCTCGTCGGCGCGGCGCTCGCGCTCGGAGCACTGCAGCGCCAGCGCCGCCATCGCGCGCGGCGCGTACAGGTACTTGTCCGGCGCGCCGCGGGTCAGCGCGTACTTGATCGCGCGGTGCACCAGCAGGTCCGGATAGCGGCGGATCGGCGAGGTGAAGTGCGCGTACGCCTCCAGCGCCAGGCCGAAGTGGCCGGCGTTGTCGGGCGAGTACACTGCCATGCTCTGGCTGCGCAGCAGCACCGATTCCAGCAGCGCCGCGTCCGGGCGCTCGCGCACCTTCTTCAGCAGCTTGGTGTAGTCGCCCGGCACCACCTTGCTCCACGCCGGCAGGCTCAGCTTGAATTCCTTGAGGAACTCCAGCAGGTCGGCGTACTTGGATTCCGGCGGGCGCTCGTGCACGCGGAACGGCGCCGGAATGTGCGTTTCCAGCAGGTAGCGCGCCGCGGCCACGTTGGCGGCGATCATGCATTCCTCGATCAGCTTGTGCGCGTCGTTGCGCACCAGCATGCCGGCCTGGGTCACCTCGCCGGTGTTGTCGAGCACGAAGCGCACTTCCGCGGTCTCGAACTCGATCGCGCCGCGGCGCGCGCGCGCCTTGGCCAGGATCTGGTACAGCTGATGCAGCCGCTCCAGCTGCGGCAGCACCGCCGCCACGTCCTTGCGCACCTGCTCGTCTTTTTCGCCGACCGCCTGCCACACCTGTTCGTAGGTGAGCCGCGCGTGCGAGTTCATCACCGCCTCGTAGAAGCGCGCACCGGCCACCTCGCCCTGGCGGTCGATCTGCATGTCGCAGACGAAGCACATGCGGTCGACCTTGGGGTTGAGCGAGCAGATGCCGTTGGACAGCGTCTCCGGCAGCATCGGCACCACGAAACCGGGGAAATATACCGAGGTCGCGCGCTTGACCGCCTCGGTATCCAGCGGCGTGCCCGGACGCACGTAGTGCGACACGTCGGCGATCGCCACCACCAGGCGGAACCCGTCGGCGTTGGACTCGCAGAACACCGCGTCGTCGAAGTCCTTGGCATCGGCGCCGTCGATGGTCACCAGCGGCGTCTGCCGCAGGTCCACGCGGCCCTTGATCGCCGCCGGCTCCACCGTCAGCGGCACCGCCGCGGCTTCGTCCAGTACCTCTTGCGGGAACTCGTAGGGCAGCTCGTGGCCGTGGATCGCCGCTTCCACCAGCAGCGACGGGGTCAACTTGTCGCCCAGCACCGCGATGATCTTGCCGATCGGCGGGCGCCGCGCGTCCGGCGCGGAGGTGAGTTCGCACACCACCAGTTGCCCGTCGCGGGCCTCGCCGACGGCATCGGCAGGGATCTGCACGTTGCGCTGGATGCGCTTGTCGTCGGGCACCACGAAGGCGATGCCGGCTTCCAGGCTGAAGCGGCCGATCATCCGAGTCAGGCCGCGCTCGAGCACGCGCGCGATGCTGCCTTCGCGGCGACCGCGGCGGTCGATGCCGGTGACGTTGGCCAGGGCGCGGTCGCCGTGCAGCACCTTGCGCATTTCGTACGGTGGCAGGAACAGGTCGTCGCCGCCCTCGTCCGGGCGCAGGAAGCCGAATCCGTCCGGATTGGCGATCACCACACCGGGGATCAGGTTGGTCTGCTGCAGCGGCGCGTAGCCGCCGCGGCGGTTCTGCACGACCTGGGCTTCGCGCAGCATCGCACCCAGGCGCTTGCTCAGCGCTTCCTTGCGCGTCGGCTCGGTCAGACCGAGCTGTTCGGCCAGTTCGTCCAGGGTCTGCGGACCGTCGCAGCGTTCGAGCAGTTGCAGGATCGCCTCGCGGCTGGCGATCGGCTGCGCGTAGCGCTCGGCCTCGCGTGCGGCGTAGGGGTCGTGGATCGGCGCGGCAGTGTCGGGCGCGGCCGCCGGCGGCGGCGACGGAGGGTGCAGCGGTTGCAGCGGCGGCTTGGGGCCACGGCGCAGGAAGCTGGGCATCCAGGCGGGCAGACGCGATTTCTTCGGCGTATCGGAGGTGGGCGCGTCGCCGGACGCGGATTTGCCGGGCTTGCCGGACTTGCTTTTGCGAGTTGTCATCCGCGCATGGTACTCCCATGCAGGTGGCCGTCACCCGAACCGGGCGGCGCGCTGCGGCGAACGTGCGCCCCAGAAACGACGAAGCCCGCGTCAGCGGGCCGGTCGGTGCGAGAGTTCAGCGCTCTCGCGATCTTGCATGTGGTGCCCAGGAGAGGACTCGAACCTCCACGGTTTTACCCGCTAGTACCTGAAACTAGTGCGTCTACCAATTCCGCCACCTGGGCGCTGAAGGCCGCGAATTCTGCGGTGCCGCCGCGACCTTGTCAACGCCTATTTTTGCGCCGCTCTCGATTGCCGGCATCGATGACGCGATCCGACCGTGGCACGCAGCGGTGCCGCGCACATCCCAACCGCCGCGCGGCTGTGCACGCGCGCACGCTTCGGCGGCGCGCGGATTCGGCGGAAAACCGCAGTGCAATGCCGATTCCGACACGGCGCTGTCACAAGCGGACCTGCTTCGAAGATACGTCGTGACGGCAGCGGAAGTTCTCGATTTTGTCGGTTGACCCGGATCGGCGCCCCGCTAGCTTGCATCCGGCAATCCGTCGCCCTCCCCCACGCTCCGGAGCATCCCCATGCACAGCCTGTCCGCCTCCCTGCTCGCCGCCGCCCTGTTCGCCAGCGCCGGCAGCGCTTCCGCCGCCACTGCCGACGACGCCTCGCTAGGCTCGCTCACCGAGATCCAGCGCGCCCTGGACAGCGGCGCCTCGGTCGCCGTGGCGATCGACCTGAGCCAGTGCACGCCCACCTCCGGCGGCGCCACGCCCAGCCAGACCCGTGGCGGCCTGCGCATCGGCGCCTACCGCGTCACCGCCGACGGCACCCTGTCCTTCGCCGACGAGCACGTGACCGTCGGCCGCGACGGCAAGCCGATCCAGCAGTTCCTGCGCTACCAGGTGCATCCCGACAACACCGTGGACTTCACCATGTTCGTGTTCGCCCTGCCCAGCTACCAGCAGACCGGCAGCACCCTCGGCTACCGCTGCGCGATCAACCAGGGCCTGCGCTTCAACGTCGGCTACTGAGGTCGCCACCGACGCGTCCGCGACGGCGCTGCACTGCCGCCGTCGCAAAACGCTTGACAGCGCCTGCTGCCACGCGCAGAATTCTCGTTCTGAGTTGCCCAGGTGGCGGAATTGGTAGACGCACTAGTTTCAGGTACTAGCGGGTAAAACCGTGGAGGTTCGAGTCCTCTCCTGGGCACCACGACCGACAGGTCGAGCAAGATCTCAAAACCCGCTTCGGCGGGTTTTTTGTTGGCTGCGCGCAGACCGCGGCGCTCAGCGCTGCGGCGGACGCAACGGACCGATGTCCACGCGCACGCCCTTCACCCACACCGCCACCTTGTAGGCACGGTAGCCCGGGTTGTGGCGTTCGGCCGCACGCGCGGCCAGGTAGGCATTGGCGGCATGCACCAGCACCTGCAAGGACGGCTCCAGTTGCGCGACGCGCCGGAGTCTCACTTCGTAGGTGGCCATGCGCCCTCCCCCACGTACCGGCAGGCGCCGCGTCGTGCCGCGATCGGCCAATGCATGGCGGCGGCGCACTGCGGCGCCGACACCCTCGTGCCCACAACATCCATGTCCTGCATGCGCATCCTCGCGCGTCCGTGCATTCCGCACCGCACGAGTATTGAATCTCCGAACAATTGGAGTCAAGCGTGACTGTACGACAAGCCGGCGGATGCTCCATATCTTGGTAGGCCCGCCGTCCCCCAAGGCCCACCGCGATGAATAGCTTCGGCGAGCGTTTGCGCGAAGCCAGAAAAGCCGCCGGGCTCACCCAGGAGCAGTTGGGCTTCGCGCTGGACGTCACCAAGTCCTCGGTGTCGGCCTGGGAGAACGACCGCGAAACGCCGAGCTTCCGCCTGTTGCCGACGCTGCGCAGCGTGCTGAACCGCTCGCTCGACGAACTGGTGTGCGGCGTCGGTCCCGGCAAGCGTGTGCAGGACCTGCCCGCCGACTATCCGTTGCTGGCACAGGACGCGCAGGAGCGCGCCCTGCTCGCGCGCTATCGCAACGCCTCGGTGCGGCGCCGCGAAGCCGTGCTGGAATTGCTCAAGCCGGACAACGGCTGAGTCACACTGGCGGCGCGTGTGGCGTTCGGGCATCGCCAGTAACGACGGAATGCCATTCGCAGGAGGGGCTTCAGCCGCGACCAAACCCTACCGGCATGCCCGTCGCGGCTGAAGCCGGTCTTACGAGGACGACCACGCTTCCCGCTGAGTCGCGGCACGCGTGATGTTCGAGACGCTCTTCAGCCGCCGACGCCGAGCGTGCGCAGCGCCTCGCCCCAGATCGCGTAGCCCGCTTCGCTGGGATGGGTGCCATCGGGCATCAGCGCCGCCGGCAGCGTGCCGTCCGGCTGCAGGAAGCGCGCGCCGATGTCGAGCCAGCGCACCTGCGGGTCGTGGGCGAAGCGCGCGGCCAGCAGGCGGTTGGTCTCCAGGATCGGCGCACGCTGCGGCGCATCGGCGGCGAAGCCGCGCGGGAAGATGCCCATCAGCACGATCCGGCTGCGCGGCAGGCGCCGCCGGATCTCGGCGACCACCGCCGCCACGCCGTCGGCGGTCTCCTGCGGCGTGTTGGTGCGCGCATGCTCGGTGCCGGCGAGGTTGTTGGTGCCGAGGTTGATCACCACCCAGCGCGGCGCCAGACCGTCGACCTCGCCCTGGCGCAGCCGCCACAGCACGTTCTGGGTGCGGTCCCAGCCGAAGCCCAGGTTCAGCACCCGCGCGTCGCCGAAGGTGCGCTGCCAGGCCTGCGCGCCATTCACCCGGATCGCCTGTGGCGCGCCCGCCCAGAAATGGGTGATCGAGTCGCCGAGCATCACCACCTGCGGCTGCAACTGCCGCGCGGCGTCCAGCGCGGCATGGTGGCGGCCGTACCAGTCGTAGGAATCCTGCTCCAGCCAGGGCACCGCGATGCGCGCGGTGTCGACGTCGGTCATTGCGTCCAGCGCCACCCGCGGCGCCTCGTCGAGCAGCCGCGCCAGGGTCGGCTCGATGGCCTCGGCCATGCGCCGCTGCCCACGCGTGTCCGGATGCAGCGCGCCACTGCCGGGACGCTGCCGCGGATCGTAGAACAGGCTCGGGTCCAGCGTGCCGTCGACGCGCTGGAACACGGTGCCGATGTCCAGGTAGGCCACACGCGGATTGTCGCCGTAGCGCACCGCCAGTGCGCGATTGACCTCGGCATCGCGTGCGCTCTTCTGCGCCGAAAGCGCACTGGGCAGCAGGCCCAGCAACAGGATGCGCGTGTGCGGCAGGCGCTGCTCCAGCGTGGCGACCACCGCGTCGATGCCGCGCACCGTGTCCGCCGCGCCCTGCCCCTCGTGGCCGGTGTTGTTGGTGCCGATCAGCAGGACCGCGACCTTGGGCCGCAGGCCGTCGACCTCGCCGTGCTGCAGGCGCCACAGCACGTGTTCGGTGGCGTCGCCGCTGAAGCCGAGGTTGAGCGCGCCGCGGCTGCCGTAGAAGGTCTGCCAGGTCGACTGGAAGTCTTCGTCCGGTGCCTGCGCCTTCTCGTAATTCTGGGTGATCGAATCGCCGATCAGCAGCAGCGGCGCATCCGGGTGCGCACGCACCTGCGCCAGCACCTGCTGGTGGCGCTCGGCCCACCAGGCCTCATGCAGGCGGTCGGCCGGGGTCACCGGCACCGGCGAGGCCGCCGGCGGCGGCGCGGCCTGCGCATGGTCCGGGTGCGCACCAAGACATAGCAGTACGAGGACGGCCGCGCGCGGAAGCGATGCGGCGAAGCGGGCGCCGAAGGCGCGAAGAAAGCGCTGCATGTGCGGGGCTGCCGAAGCCTGCGAAGAGCCGCATTCTGGTGCGCAGGCCGCGGCAGCGGCAAGTGTCCCCGCGCCGGAGCGCGACGCCGGGCATGCATGTCACTTGGCATGCCCTGGTGCGGCGCGCCGGACGGCACGCCATCAGGCAATGGCGTGCAAGCGCCGCTATCGCACCACCATTGCAGCGGTACGGAACGGCACGGGTCGTGGTGCCGTCCGTGCCGCCGTCGAGGCTCAGTGGCCGCCAGCCGCCGCCGCGCCACCACCACCGCCGAACGGCGGCTTGGCCAGCCACAGGAAGAAGATGATCCCGAGGAAGGTCCAGCCCAGCAGGTAGAAGATGTCGTTGAAGCCCATCTGCGAGGCCTGGTGGTTGATGGTGTTGTTGAGCAGCGCCGCGCCGTTCTGCAGGCTGCCGTTGCCCATCATCTGCACCTGTTCCTGCATGCCCGGCGTGTAGGTGGAGATGTGCTCGGTCAGGTGCGCATGGTGCAGCTGCGTGCGCTTGGCCCACAGATAGGTGGTCAGCGAGGCGGCGAAGCTGCCGCCCAGCGTGCGCAGGAACGTGGCCAGGCCGGAACCGGCGGCGATCTCGCGCCCATCCAGGTCCGACAGCAGGATCTGCAGCACCGGCATGAAGAACAGCGCCACGCCCACGCCCATCAGCAACTGCACCCCGGCCACGTGCGGGAAATCCACCTGCAGGTTGAAGTCCGAGCGCATGAAGCTGGTGGTGGCCATGAAGATGAAGGCGATGCTGGCCAGCAGCCGCAGGTCGAAGCGCGAGGCGTACTTGCCGACGAACGGGGTCATGATCACCGGCAGGATGCCGATCGGCGCGGTGGCCAGGCCGGCCCAGATCGCGGTGTAGCCCATGTCGCGCTGCAGCCACTGCGGGATCAGCAGCGACACGCTGAAGAACGCCGCATAGGCCACGATCAGCGCCATGGTGCCGGCGCGGAAGTTGCGGTGGCGGAACAGCCGCAGGTCGACGATCGGATCCTTGTCGGTCAGCTCCCAGATCAGGAACACCGCCAGCGCCACCGCCGAGATCGCGGCCAGCACGACGATCTTGGTCGAACTGAACCAGTCCTCGTCGTTGCCCAGGTCCAGCACCACCTGCAGGCAGCCGACGCCGATGATCAGGGTGATCAGACCGACGTAATCCATGCGCGGGCGCTCGATCGGCTCGGGACGATCGCGCAGCTGCGAGCCGACCACGGTCGCGGCGATGATGCCCAGCGGCACGTTGATCAGGAAGATCCATTCCCAGCTGTAGTTGTCGGTGATCCAGCCGCCGAGGATCGGCCCGGCGATGGGCGCGACCACGGTGATCATCGCCAGCAAGGCCAGCGCCTGGCCGCGTTTTTCGCGCGGGTAGATCGACACCAGCAGGCTCTGGGTGATCGGGTACATCGGGCCGCAGACGAAACCCTGCAGCGCGCGCGATACCACCAGCATGCCCATGCTCTGGGCCAAGCCGCACAGCAGCGAGGCCGCGGTGAAGGCCAGCGTGGCCCACACGAACAGCTTGGTCTCGCCGAAACGGCGGCTGAGGAAGCCGGTCAGCGGCAGCGCGATGGCGTTGCTGACCGCGAACGAGGTGATGACCCAGGTCGCCTGCTGCGAACTGGCGCCGAGGTTGCCGGCGATGGTGGGCAGCGAGACGTTGGCGATGGTGGTGTCGAGCACCTGCATGAACGAGGCCATCGCCAGGCCCACCGTGCACAACGCCACACTGGCCGGGCGGAACCCGGCGGCCGGTGCGCCCGGAACCCCGGGCGCGGCGGGAGCGGCAGCTTGGTTGGACATGACCGGGCTCAGTTCGCCTTGGCGGCGTCGGGCAGGTTGGCGTGGATGATCTGCTTCACGGCCGCATCGGCCTGCTGCAGCTGCTGCGCATACACATCGGTATCCAGCAGCGTGCCGCTGGCCGGCTTGGTCGGCAGCACCGCGCCGTTCTGGTCATGCAGGTTGACGTCGGCCTTCATCGACAGGCCGATGCGCAGCGGATGCTGCTCCAGCTGCTTGGCGTCGATGGCGATGCGCACCGGCACGCGCTGCACGATCTTGATCCAGTTGCCGCTGGCGTTCTGCGCCGGCAGCAGCGAGAACGCACTGCCGGTGCCGATGCCGAGGCTCTGCACGGTGCCGTGGTAGGTCACCGCGCTGCCGTACACATCCGACTCCAGTTCCACCGGCTGGCCCAGGCGCATGTGCTTGAGCTGGGTTTCCTTGAAGTTGGCGTCCACCCACACCTGGTTCAGCGGCACCACCGCCATCAGCGCGGTGCCGGGCTGCACGCGCTGGCCGACCTGCACCGAGCGCCGCGCCACGTAGCCGGACACCGGCGCGACGATGGCGCTGCGGGCGTTGTTGAGGAAGGCCTGGCGCACCTGCGCGGCGGCGCCCTGCACGTCGGGCTGGTCGGCCACGCCGTTCTCGTCGATCAACGCGCGGTTGCGCGCCAGGGTCTCGCGCGAGCCGCTGACCGCGGCCTCGGCGGCGGCCAGCTGGTCGCGGGCATGCGCCAGCTCTTCGGCGGAAATCGCACCGGTGGCGACCAGGCTGGCGCGGCGGGCGACGTCGGCGCGGGCGCGCTGCAGGGTCACCTGCTGCGCGGACAGCTCGGCCTGGGCGCCCTCGACCGAGCGGTACAGACCGCGCACCTGGCGCACGGTCCGCGCCAGATTGGCCTCGGCCTGCTGCAGCGCGACCTCGGTGTCGGCCGGGTCGAGCTTGACCAGCGGCTGGCCGCGCTCCACGCGCATGCCGTCGTCGGCGTCGATGCGCACCACGGTGCCGGCCACCATCGGGGTGATCTGCACCAGGTTGCCCTGCACGTAGGCGTCGTCGGTGTCCTCGTGCCAGCGGCCGACCAGGAAATACCAGATCGCCAGCGCGATCAGCACCAGCACCACTACCACGGCCAGGCCGCGCAGCAGCTTGCCGCGCCGGCTGGGGGCGGGAGCGGAGGAAGCGGGGGTCGTTGTCTGATTCATTGCAGCGATCTCAGGAATGCGAAGGTGCGGAAGAAGAAGAGCTCGGCGCATCGGCGGCGGAGGTGGCGTCGTAGCCGCCGCCCAGCGCCTGATTCAGGCGCACCGAGACCAGGATCTGATTGGATTGCAGCGACGCCAGGCGCTGCTGCGCGTCCAGCAACTGTTGTTGCGCGCTGAGCACGTCCAGGTAGTTGCCGATGCCGGCGCGGTAGCGCTGCTGCGACAGGTCGAAGGCGGCCTGCGCCGTCTGCAGCGCCTGCGCCTGCTGCTGCGCCTGCTCGGCCAGCGAACGCGCGGCGTTGACCTGATCGGCCACCTCGCGCAGCGCCGCCACCAGGGTCTGGTTGTAGTTGGCCACCGCCAGGTCGTACTGCGCATCGCGCTCGGCCAACTGGCTGCGCAGCCGCCCGCTGTCGAACAGCGGCAGGCTCACGCCCGGGCTGAGCAGGCCCAGCACCGACGAACTCTTGAACAGGTCGCCCGGATTGGTGGCGGCGACGCCGCCCAACAGGGTCAGATTGATGCTGGGATAGAACTGCGCCTTGGCCGCATGGATGCCCTGCGAGGCGGCTTCCACGCGCCAGCGCGCGGCGACCACGTCGGGCCGGCGGCCGAGCAGGTCGCTGGGCAGCACCGACGGCACCCGCGCGGCCTGCGGGTCGAGCAGGCGCGGGCGCTCGATCTGCAGCCCGCGATCCGGGCCGCGGCCGAGCAAGGCCGCCAGGGCGGTGCGCGCTTCGTCGATCTGCTGCTGCGCCGCCGCCTGCTGCTGGCGCGCCGCCGGCACCCGCGCCTCGGCCTGGCGCAGTTGCAGGTTGTTGTCGATGCCGGCGTCGCGGCGCTGCCGCACCAGCTTCAGGCTGTTCTCCGAGCGCGCCAGCTCGGCGCCGGCCAGGTCGTACAGATGCCAGGCGTAACCCAGTTGCGCATAGGCCCGGGCGACGCCGGCCGACAGGTCCAGGCGCGCGGCCTGCGCGTCGACCTCGGCCGCATGCGCCTGGTCCACTGCCGCCTCCCACGAGGCGCGCTTGCCGCCCCACAGGTCGAAGCCGTAGCTGAAGTTCAGCAGCGCCTGCTCGTTGTGGATGTACTTGCCGCCGATCTCGTCGCCGGCCAGGCCCTTGGGCAGTTGCAGGCCGGTGTAGCCGGCCGACAGCGACAGCTTGGCGCCGCGGTCGGCATCGGCCGCGCCGGCCTGCGCCTGCGCCAGGCGCAGCCGCGCATCGGCGGCGTCCAGGCTGGGCGTGCCCTGCAGGGCCTCGGCGATCAGCGCGTCGAGCTGCGGATCGCCCAGCGCTTTCCACCAGTCCTGCTGCGGCCACGGCGCCGGCGCCAGCGCGTCGGCGGCCAGGGTCTTGCCGATGTGCAGCTGGCGGTCGGCATCGAGCCGGCGCCCCTGCGGTTCCAGGCCACGGCTGCTGGCGCAGGCCGCCAGTGCCAGGGTGAGGGCCGCGACCGCGAACGGGCGCAGGCGGGAGGGAGAAGAAGACAGAGTCATGTGGGCGGGTTCAGGGCGAATTGAGGGAATCGCGGACACGGACCAACAGCGAAAACAAGTGCTCGCGCTCGTCGGCGGACAGATCGCGCAAGGCATCGGCGATGACGTCGTCGCCGCGCTGCTTGAGCTGCTGCCACAGCGCCTGGCCTTCGTCGGTCAGCACCAGGCGCAACGCGCGGCGGTCCTGCGCGTGCGCCTCGCGGCGCACCCAGCCCAGGTCTTCCAGCTTGTCCAGCAGGCGCGTCACCGCGCTGGGGTTCTGGTCGATGGCCTGGGCCAGTTCGTTGGCGGTGCACGGCGCCATGTGGGCCAGGGCCTTCATGCCGATGTAGTGGCTGAAGCCCAGGTCCGGCTCCAGCCCGGCCATAGCGCGGTCGAGGCGGCGCATCAGGCCGTCACGCACCTGGCGCAGCAACAGGCCGAACGAGGGCGGGCCAGGAAAGGAGGGAGCGCAGTTCATGGGCGCCTATTATTTTCATTTAGAAATATATGTCAAGAAAATATCCCCAAGGAAACTAGATGCTGCGTTGCAGCGGAGGAACGCTGACGGCGAGCGCACTGTAGCGGCGCGCGGCCATGGCTCGGTATTACAATCCGGACAATGGATATCGAAATCGCGCCAACCCAGCCGGCCGACGCTCCGGCCAACATCGGCTCCGACAGCGCGCTGGACCCGCGCGCCATGGAGTGGTTCGAGCGCGCCGATGGCCCGCCCGCGCTGGCCTTCATCGCGCATTCGCCGGTGTCGCTACGGCGCGAGGTGGACTGGCACCGCCACGTGCGCGGGCAATTGATCTATGTGGAGGACGGCGTGCTGAGCACCCGCACCGCGCACGGCCAGTGGTCGCTGCCGCCGGGCTGTGCCGGCTGGATGCCGCCGCAGGAACTGCACACGGTGCAGGTGTCCGGGCGGGTGCGCAGCTACCTGGTGCTGATCCGCCCCGACGTCTGCGCCGACCTGCCGCCGCGGACCTGCGTGATCGGCATGAACGGCCTGTTCCGGGAGGTGCTGCGGCGGATGAGCCAGTGGGGGGTGCCGCCGGTGCTGGCGGCCGAGCAGCAGCGCCTGTGCGCGGTGCTGCTGGACGAGGTGCGCAACGCCCCGGTCGAGCATCTGCACCTGCCGATGCCGCGCGACCGCCGGCTGCTGCGCATCGCCACCCAGTTGCTGGAAACCCCCGCCGACGACCGCTCGCTAGCGCAATGGGCGCACTGGGCCGGGCTGTCGGCGCGCAGCCTGAGCCGCCACTTCCGCGACGAGACCGGCTTCGGCTTCGCCGGCTGGCGCCAGCAGGCGCGGCTGGCCGAGGCGCTGCGCCGGCTCAGCGACGGCGCCAGCGTCGCCGACACCGCCTTCCGGCTGGGCTACAGCAGCCCCAGCGCCTTCGTCACCGCCTTTCGCGGCCGCTTCGGCCATCCTCCGGCCCGTTACCTGGCCAGCGCCGGCGGCACGCGCGGCTTGGCATCGCCGGCCGCATCCGGATAATCGACCGGCTGACCTGCGGCGCCTGGCGCCGCGTTCCCCTATAGGTATTTCCTGCGCATGACCGATCTCGCCCGCCCCGCCTTCCATGGCTTCGAACAGCTGCCGCTGCGCGAATACGCCGAACGCGCCTACCTCGACTACTCCATGTACGTGGTGCTGGACCGCGCCCTGCCCTTCCTCGGCGACGGGCTCAAGCCGGTGCAGCGGCGCATCATCTATGCGATGAGCGAGCTGGGCCTGAACGCGACGGCCAAGCCGAAGAAGTCCGCGCGCACCGTCGGCGACGTGATCGGCAAATACCACCCGCACGGCGACAGCGCCTGCTACGAAGCGCTGGTGCTGATGGCGCAGCCGTTCTCCTACCGCTACCCGCTGATCGAAGGCCAGGGCAACTTCGGCTCCACCGACGACCCGAAGTCGTTCGCGGCGATGCGTTACACCGAGTCCAAGCTGACCCCGATCGCCGAAGTGCTGCTGGGCGAACTGGGCCAGGGCACGGTGGACTGGTCGCCGAACTTCGACGGCACCCTGGACGAGCCGACCTGGATGCCGGCGCGGCTGCCGCACCTGCTGCTCAACGGCACCACCGGCATCGCCGTGGGCATGGCCACCGACGTGCCGCCGCACAACCTCAACGAGATCGTCAGCGCGCTGATCCGCCTGCTCGACGACCCCGACGCCAGCGTCGCCGACCTGTGCGAACACGTGCGCGGCCCGGACTACCCGACCACCGCCGAGATCATCACCCCTGCCGCCGACCTGCGCACCATTTACGAAACCGGCCATGGCAGCGTACGCGCCCGCGCTACCTACCAGAAGGAAAACGCCAACATCGTGGTCACGGCGCTGCCGTACCAGGTGTCGCCGTCCAAGGTGATCGAGCAGATCGCGCAGCAGATGCGCGCCAAGAAGCTGCCGTGGCTGGAAGACATCCGCGACGAGTCCGACCACGCCAACCCGGTGCGGGTGGTGCTGGTGCCGCGTTCCAACCGGGTCGACGCCGAGCAGTTGATGGGCCACCTGTTCGCCACCACCGACCTGGAGCGCAGCTACCGGGTCAACCTCAACGTGATCGGCCTGGACGGCCGCCCGCAGGTCAAGAACCTCAAGACCCTGCTGGAGGAGTGGCTGCGCTTCCGCAGCGACACCGTGGTGCGCCGCCTCAACCATCGGTTGGAGAAGGTCGAGCGCCGTCTGCACCTGTTGGAAGGCCTGCTGACCGCGTTCCTCAACCTGGATGAGGTGATCCGCATCATCCGCACCGAGGACGAGCCGAAGCCGGCGCTGATCGCGCGCTTCGGGCTCAGCGAGGAACAGGCCGACTACATCCTGGAGACGCGCCTGCGCCAGCTGGCGCGGCTGGAGGAGATGAAGATCCGCGGCGAGCAGGACGCGCTGGCCAAGGAACGCGAGCAGCTGCAGGCGCTGCTGGCCAGCAAGACCAAGCTGAAGAAGCTGATCAAGGACGAACTGACGGCCGACGCCAAGAAGTTCGGCGATGCGCGGCGTTCGCCGCTGGTGCAGCGCGGCGCGGCCCAGGCCATCGACGAGACCGAGCTGGTGCCGAGCGAGCCGATGACCGTGGTGATGTCGGAGAAGGGCTGGATCCGTGCGGCCAAGGGCCACGACGTGGATCCGGCGGCGCTGTCCTACCGCGATGGCGACGGCCTGCTGGCGGCGGTACGCGGGCGCAGCACGCAGCAAGTGGCGTTCCTGGATTCGGAAGGCCGTGCCTATTCGACCCTGGTCCACACCCTGCCCTCGGCGCGCGGCAACGGCGAGCCGCTGACCGGACGCTTCTCGCCTGCGGCCGGTGCCTCGTTCCAGGCCATTGCCAGCGGCGAGAACGACAGCCGCCTGGTGCTGGCGTCCTCGCACGGCTACGGCTTCGTCACCCGCTTCGAGAACCTGACCAGCCGCAACAAGGCCGGCAAGGCCATGCTCAACCTGACCCCGAACGCCAAGGTGCTGCCGCCCGCGCCGGTGAGCGGCGCCGGCAGCGACCGCATCGTCGCGGTCACCAGCGCCGGCCACCTGCTGGCGTTCCCGGTCGCCGACCTGCCCGAGCTGGACAAGGGCAAGGGCAACAAGATCATCGACATCCCCAAGGCCAAGCTCAGCACCGAACGGGTGGTGGCGATCGCCGCGGTGGCGCCGGGCAACACGCTGCTGGTGAAGAGCGGCCAGCGCACCATGTCGCTGTCGTTCAAGGACCTGGACGCCTACCTCGGCGCCCGCGCCAGCCGCGGCGGACTGCTGCCGCGCGGGTGGCAGAAGGTCGACGATCTGGCGGTGGAGTAAGCGCTTGGCGCCAAGCGCGGGATTCGGGATTCGGGATTCGGGATGGGAGTTTCGCGCCGGTGCAGCGTTTGCATACGGCGCGGCATCCCGCTTCTCTTAGGAGCGGCTTCTGCCGCGAGGCCTTACCGCTGAAGCGTCGCGGTTGAAGCGCAACAGCGACCACTGGCTGCACGCGCATCGCGTGCGAAGCCAAGCATCCCCAATACCTGCACGTCACGAGGCTTTTGTGGGAGGGGCTTCAGCCCCGACGCGCATCACCTGCAGCGCGTCGGGGCTGAAGCCCCTCCCACAACGCGGCCACCCGAGCGACCAAATCCAAGTCGCCTAGCCCACTGTCGCCGCATCGCGCAACTGTTCGATATGGCTGGCGATCATCGCCGCCACCGTGTCGGCCACCGCGCGCGCGCTCAGACGGGTGTCGAACAACAGTTCCACCGTGGCATAGATCAGGTCGACCACGATGCGGCTGACCAGGCGCAACTGGCGTGGGTCGGCGTCGGGGAAGGCCTCGCTGAGGAAGCGCACCTGGCCCTTGGTCACCTGCGCATGCGACTCCAGGCGCACCTGCTGCAGCGCCGGCACCGCGCGCAACGCGCGCAGCACCCACACCCCGCCCTCGGTCGCCTTGGTGACGCGGTAGGTATCCAGCACCAACCCGGCCAGCGCGCGCTGCAATTCCTCGCGCGTGCCGCTCATCGCCTGCAGGGTGATCCACTTGGGGACGAGCTGGTTCTGCCGCTCCATCAGCCGCCGGCCCAGTTCCGACAGCAGCGCGTACTTGTTGGGGAAATAGCGGTACAGCGCCGGCGGCGTCAGCCCGGCACGCGCGCACACCAAATTGGTGGACAGCCGCTCCACGCCGACGTCGCCGAGCAGTTGCGCGGTGACCGAGAGGATCTGTTCGTAGGTCTCGGTGGCGCGATGCTGGGCCGGCACCTTGTTCCCGGTCAGGCGCGGGCGGTGCGGTGCGGAGGGACGCGGCGTGTCGGCGGGCATGGGATCTCGATGGTGGTAAAGCAGCAGGCGCCGCGGTGGCGGCACGTCGCCAACCTGACGGCACGCATCGCCGCGGCAATGGGTGCGCGGGCTGCGCCGCGATGTCGCGGCACGCGCCGACATCGCATCTTACCGCGCCCGCCGCTGGCACACCGGCAACGTCGCTCAGCGCCGTGCCAGCCAACCGCTGAGGCCGGCCGCCAAGCACCGCTGCAACGTGGTGTACGGAGGAAAGAACGCCTTGACGATCGGCAGTCGGCCGCCGCGCAGCAGCGCGCGTTCGTGCGAGAAGGTGCGGAAGCCGTGAACGCCGTGCGCGCTGCCGAATCCCGAGGCGCCCACCCCGCCGAACGGCAAACCGCTGTGCACGAACTGCTGCAGGCAGTGGTTGACCACCGCGCTGCCGGAACTGGTGCGCGCCAGCACCTGGGCGATGCCGGAGCGATCGCGGCTCCACAGGTACAGCGCCAGCGGCTTGGGCGCGGCGTCGAGCCGGTCGAGCACCTCGTCGAGGCGCGCGAACTCGATCAGCGGCAGTACCGGACCGAAGATCTCTTCCTGCGCGATCCGCGCCTGCGCCGGCACCTGCGCCAGCAGCGTCGGCGCCACGTAGCAGCGCTCCGCGTCGTGCTCGCCACCGGCCAGCAACTGCGCGCCGCCGGCGCGCGCTTCGTCGATCAGCGCGGCCACGCGTGCGGCATGCGCCGGGTGGATCATGCGCGCCAGGTGCGGGCTGGCGGCGACCGCCTGCGCGTCGGCACCGTAGCGCTGCGCCAACAGGGCGCGGCAGTGTGCGAGCAGGCGCGCACTGACGTCGCGATGCACGAACAAGGTATCCGGCGCGATGCAGGTCTGTCCGGCATTGACCAGCTTGGCCCAGACGATCACCTCGGCGGCAAGACGCAGGTCGGCGCTGCGGTCGACGATCACCGGCGACTTGCCCCCCAGTTCCAGGGTCACCGGCGTCAGCTGCCGCGCCGCCGCGGCCATCACCTGCCGGCCCACTGCCGCCGAGCCGGTGAAGAACACATGGTCGAACGGGCAAGCCAGCAAGGCCTGCGCGGTCGCCACCCCGCCCTGCACCAGGGCCACCTCTTCCGGCGCGAATGCCTCGTCCAGCACCGCCTGCAGCACCGCGTTGACCTGCGGGGTGAATTCGGAGGGCTTGATCAGCGCCGTGTTGCCGGCGGCCAGTGCCGACACCAACGGCCCCAGCACGGTGGCCACCGGGTAGTTCCAGGGCCCGATGATCAGGCAGCGGCCCTTGGGCTGGAACGCGATGCGCGCGCGCGTACCCAGGGCCAGCAAGGTGGGCGAGACCTTGCGCGGACGCATCCAGCGCGGCAGCTGCGCGATGGCGGTGGCGATCTCGTCGACCACCGGCAGCAGCTCGGTCAATTCCACTTCCAGTGCGGGCTTGGCGAAATCGGCGGCGAAGGCGGCGATCAGCGCCTGCCGTCGCGCCAGCAAGGCATCGCGCAGCGCACGCAGATGCGCGCGCCGCGTGTTCGCCGAGGAGCCGCGCCAGGCCAGCGCAGTGGCCTGCTGCGCGGCGAACAGCGCCGCGACCGTCTCCGGTGGGGTGTCCAGCACGGGCTCAGGCGCCATCGCCGCGCTCCTGCTTGGCGGACATCGGCCGATGCCCGGTGCCTGGCAGCCCCCTGCCCTGCGCCATGCGCGGCCGACGGAAGCGCGTCATCGCAGCGGCCAGCACGCTCGCACGGCCACCCCCATCAGCCCGCATGCGAGCCTGCCTCCACGACGGCCGGACGGCGCTGCCGCCGGCCGATCCACAGCGCCAGCAGCGCCGCGGTCAGCGCAAAGCACAGACCGACCAGCGGCACCGGCGCCGGATCGTCGGCATGCAGCAGCAGCGACGCCAGCAACGGCCCGCAGGCCGACCCGATCAACTGCGCGGCCGGCACCAGCACCGCCACCCGCCCCTGCGCATCGGCGCGCAGCGCCAGGCCGACATGGAACGGCATCAGGAACATCCAGGCGAAGCCGAACGCCACGCACACCGCGGCGAAGCCCAGCGCCGCATTGCCCGGAACCCGGTACATCGCCGCGGCCACCAGGCACAGCGCCACGCTGCCCAGGGTCAGGGTCGCCGTCACCGACAGCCGGCGCACCCAGTAGATCGCCGCCAGACCGCCGACGATCTGCATGCCCAGCACCCACGAGGTCTGCAGTTGCGCCGCATGCGCATCCAGCCCCGCGCGCAACGCCAGCGGCTCCAGGTAGGCCCACAGCGCGCCGATCGCCGACATCTGCAGGAACGCCACCAGCAATGGCGCCAGCGTCGCCGGCGACCAGCGCAGCCTGGCGGTGGCGGTCGCCGCGCACTGCGCATCGGCGGCGGGAGCCAGGCTTGCCGACACCGACAGTGCCGCCGCCAGCGGCAGCACCAGCAGGCAGGTCGCAGCCATGGCCACGAAACCGCCCTTCCAGCCGGACGCCGGCAACACCCACAGTGCCAGCGCCGCCGCCAGCGCGATCTGCGCCAGCGCCTGCAGCACCATGAACACCGCGGTGATCCGGTCCGGCGTGGCCGCGCGCACGATGCTGACGGTGGCCACCCAGACCAGCAGGCCCTCGGCCAGGCCGGCGGCCGCACGCAGCGCGACGAACGCCGCATCGCCCTGCGCCTGCACCGTGGCCAGGTTCAGCGCCGCGGCCAGCAACGCCGCCACGACCGCCGTGGCACGCTGCCAGGACACCGGCAGCAGCGCATCGCCCAATGCCACACCGATGCCCAGGGCGATGATCTCGCCCATCGCCACCACGCCCACGCCGGGCAGCGTGATCAGGTGCTGCTCGACCAGTGCGCCGAGCACGATCGGCTGCACGCCGAGGATCAGCAGCGCGATGGCGCCGATCGACAAGGCCGCGGCGAGCGGACGTGTCGCGTGGACGGCGGTTGATGCGACGGAAGACGGGGATGGCGTGGCGGTCATCGCGATGAACCCTCAGTAGCCTTTGCTTTCGGCCGGCAGTTCGCCCGCGGCGAAGGCCGCGGCGGCACGCCGCTGGTCCTTGCGCAGCCGCCCGTTGGCGATGCGCCGCACCCACCAGGGCAGCTCCCGCACCTGCCCGCCGGTGGCCGCGGCAAGCACATAGGCCTTGGCGCATTTCTCGAACAACTCCACGTTCAATGTCAGCCGCTGCGCGGTGATGCCAAGACACAGCGGGCGTCCGCCGAACAGCAGGACGCTGCCGCTGCCAGGCGCGGCCGTCGCCAACGCGTCGAGCGCAGGAAACGGCGCCGGCATCGGCCCGATGTGCCGCGCCTGCTCGTCGAACACCTGCGGCAGCACGCCGCCGACGTCGGCCAGGCGCAGGCCGAACACGCCGGCCGACCAGGCGCTGGCGCCGACATCCGGACGCCGCGCGTATACCTGCGCGTGCACCTGCGCCGCGGCCGGCAGCGCTGGGTCGCGCCAGTCCAGCCACTGCGGCCGCTCCGCCTCGAGCGCGCCACAGCACATCGCCGTGCTGCCCGGACAGCGCAGCGCCAGGGCTGCCGTGTCGTCGCCGAGCAGGCGCTTGGCCACGAGCCGCGCGCGGGTGTGCAGCCAGAGTGCTTCGATCTGCGGGACGGTGGGCATGCGCTACACCAGCTTGAACACGTCGTCGAAGCGGTTCAGCGCCTCGTCGACCACCGCATCGGTATCGGCGCGGCTGGTGTAGATGCGGCTGCCGGCCAGGGTGATCAGCCCGTGCGCCGAATACGCCGCGCCCATCTCCTCCATCATGTGCTTGCGCTCCTTGGCCTCGTTGCGCACGCGCCACAGCTTGTACAGGTTGCCGGTATCCAGCAGCAGCACGCCGGAGGTCTGCAGGTGCACGATCGAGCCCATGTTGTAGACCACGTACGGCAGGCCGAGACGGCGGATGATCGCCTCCAGGCCCTGCCGCAGGCGATCGCCGGCGCGGCCGGCCTGGCCGGCGGCATCGCTGCGCTGCGCCTCCAGCAAGGCGTGGTAACCGGCCACGCAGGACAGCGGATTGGCCGACAGCGTGCCGCCGACGAAGGCGCGCCGCGCCGTGGTGCCGATGCCGCCGACCAGGCTCATCATCACCTCGCGGCGGCCGCCGATCGCGCCGGCCATCGGATAGCCGCCGGCCAGGCACTTGCCGAGCACGGTGATGTCCGGCAGGACCCCGAAGTAGCCCTGCGCACCGCCCGGGCCGAGCCGGAAGCCGGTGACCACTTCGTCGAAGATCAGCAGCGCGCCGAACTCGTCGCACAACTTGCGCACCTGCCGGTTGTAGTCGTGATGCACCGGCCGCGTGCCGCTCTCCGGCCCCAGCGGTTCCAGCAGCACCGCCGCGGTGCCGCCGCGCAGGCGATTGAACTGCAGCTTGCGCCGCAATGCCTCCAGATCGTTGGGGTGGCATTCCTGGGTATGGGCGGTGGCGCCGCGCGGAATGCCGATCGCCTCCATGCGCCCGGTGCCCGGCAGGCGCATGCCGTACACCAGCTGGTCGCTCCAGCCGTGGTAGGCGCCGCCGATCTTGATGATCCATTTTTTGCGCGTGTGGGTGCGAGCCAGGCGCACCGCGCCCATCACCGCCTCGGTGCCGGAGCCGAGCAGGCGCAGCATCTCCACCGCCGGCATGCTGGCGCAGACCAGTTCGGCCAGCTTGACCTCGTACGCGTGCAGCAGGCCGGTCACCGGGCCGCACTGGTCCAGTACCGCCTGCACGTGCTCGCGCAGTTCCGGCGGATTGGATCCGAGCAGGGTCGGGCCGCCGGCCTGCAGGAAGTCGATGTAGCGGTTGCCGTCGACGTCGGTCAGGTAGGCGCCCTCGGCGCTGTGCATGGCCAGCGGGAACGGATGGTTGAACGCCAAGTTGTGCTGCACGCCGCCGGGGATCACCTGCTTGGCCGCCTCGCCCAGGCGCTTGGAACCCTGGCAACGCGCGTCGAAATAGCGCATCACCTTGTCCATGCCGGCGGCGCCGATCGGCCGCATCGGCTGGTTCACCAGCGCATGGAAGCGTGCGTACAGCTGGTCCACATCGGGCCACTGCGAAATGGCGGGGGTCTGGCTCATGGTTGGTGCCGGGCTCGGGGGAACGGAAACGGAAAGCGCGTGCATGGGATCAGGCCTCCAGTGCGGTGAGGACGGCGCGCAACGGCACGGCCAGGCCGGCGTCGTGCAGCGCGCGGCGTTCGATGCGGCGCGCCAGGTGATCGCGCGCCAGCTGCTCCAGCGCATCGACCGCCGCCACCGCCTGCTCCAGGCTGCGGCCGCAACACAGCACGCCGTGGTTGCGCATCAGGTAGGCGTTGCTCGACGGGCGCAGTTGCCGCGCCAGCAACCAGGCCAGCAGCCCGGTGCCGGACGGGAAGTAGCCGACCATCGGCACGCGGGCACCGATCGTTGCCTGCAACGCCGGATCCTCGACCGGCAGCGCCGCCCCCAGCAGCGCGCAGGCGCTGGCCACCGGCTGGTGGGTGTGGATGCTGCAGGCCACGTCGGGCCGGCGGCGCAGCACCTGCGCATGCAGGCCGGTCTCCACCGACGGCGTGGCGGCGCCATCCAGTTGCCGCAGGTCGGCCAGGCGCACCACGCAGATGTCCTCGGCGCGCATCGCCAGGTAATCGATGGCCGACGGCGTCACCGCGAAGCGTTCGGCATCCAGGCGCAGCGCGACGTTGCCGCCGGTGCCGGCCAGGTAGCCGCGCCGCGACAGGTCCACGCACAGCGCGACCACGCGCGTGCGTTGTTCATGGGCAAACATGCTGGGGAACCTCCGGCACGCACTCGGGAAGGGGATTCATGCGCCGGTAGATCGGCGCCAGGGTGCGCTGCAATTCGCGGAACATCGCATAGCGGTCGTCGTACAGCGCACGGTTGCGCGGCGACGGTTCGTACACCCGGCGCGCGCGTTGCAGCGCCGGCAGGTCGGCGAAGCGCAGCCGGCCCAGGCCGACGCCGGCGATGAAGGTAGCGCCGATCGCATTGGCCTGGATCGGGTTGTGCAGTTGCCGGATCGGCTGGCCGCTGACGTCGGCGATGATCTGGCACCACAGGTCCGACTGCGCGCCGCCGCCGACCGCGGCGATCACGCCCGGATCGCGGCCGAGCAAGCACGCGAACGGTTCCATCATCCAGCGCGTGTTCAACGCCACCCCTTCCATGAAGGCGCGGATGATGTCCTCGCGGGTGTGCATCAGCGACAGGTTGACCAAGCCGGCACGCAGGCTGTGGTCCTCGACCGGGGTGCGCTCGCCGAACAGCCACGGCATGTAGACCAGGCCGTTGGCCCCGGCCGGCACCCGCGCGGCGATGACGTTGAGCGCCTCGTACACGTCCGGGCGTTCTTCGTCGCGCAGCAGTTCGTCGGGATGGAACAGGATGCGGTCGCGCAGGAACGACAGGTTGGCGCCGGCGGTGGACTGCAACGCGGTGGCCAGGTAGCGCCCGCTGACCGCGCACGGCACCGCGGCGATGTTGCTGAACACGTCGGTCTTCATCCGCGGCACGTGCGCGCCCAGCCACGACGAGGTGCCCAGATACAGATGCGCGGCGTAGTCCTCGACCGCCGCGGCCACCGCCACCGCCGAGTTGTCGATGGCGCCGGCGATCACCCGGGTCTGCGGCGACAGGCCCAGTTGCACGGCCACGCCCGGCAGCAGCGGTCCCAGCACCTCGGTGGAGGCCACCAGCTCCGGCAGCTTGTCGCGTTCGATGCCGAGCAGCCGCAGCAAGCCGTCGTCGTAGCGGATGCGCATCGGGTCGCGGTTGTCGGTGACCCAGGTGGTGAGCACCGAATCGGCGGTGGCGCAGAAGCGCCCGGTCAGGCGCAGGTTGAGATAGTCCAGCGCGTTGAGGAACTTGTGCGTGCGCTGGTAACGCTGCGGTTCGTGGTCGCGCAGGTAGGCGATATGGCCGGCGCAATCCTTGCCGCTGCCGGCCGGCGCGCCGCCGCTCAGGCGCAACCAGCGCAGCAGCTTCAGCGGAGCATAGCCGCGCACGTTGAGCCAACGACCGCGCAGGCGCCGCGCGATCGCGGCCTGCCCGCGCATGTCCAGCCACAGCATGGCATTGCCCAGCGCGCGGCCGTCGCGGTCCACGCACACGGTGCACTCGCCCTGGGTCGAGCAGCACACCGCGGTCACCCGCTGGCGCAACGCCTCGCCGCCTTGCAGCACCGCCGCCGCGGTGACCAGCAACGCGTTCCACCAGTCGCGCGGATCCTGCTCGGCGCAGACGCCATGCACGTGCAGGGGCACCGGTTCGAAGGCCCAGGCGATCACCTGGCCCTCCAAGGTGACCAGCGCGCACTTGCAGCCGGAGGTTCCCAGGTCCACCGCCAGCACCAGTGGCTGGTCGCCGCCCCGGTCGGCATCGAGCAGTTCGCTGCGCATCGGTCAGAACGTGTAGCCGATCGAGGCCACCAGGGTGTCGCCGTCGGTCTTGCGGATGCGCGCGCCGTCCTGCACCCAATACAGCTCGTGCGCGTTGACCCGTGTGCTGACCCAGTCCAGGTTCCAGTCCAGGCCCCAGCGCTTGTGGGTGACGCCGATCTGGTAGTCGGCGAAGCTGCCCTCGCTGAAGTTGCGCAGCTTCTGGTAGCCGGCGTGCAGGCGCAGCGTGGTCGACGGCAATACCGACGGCAGCAGCGGCGTCTGGTAGTTCAGATCGCCCAGCAGCGTGCCGCGCGAGTCGTGCTCGCCACGGGCGAAGCAGCGCAGCGCCGTCGTCGGGTCGGCGGCGAACTGCAGGATCTGTGCGCACACGCCGCCGGTGTCGGCACCGCGGTAGGTCTTGGAGAACACGTACAGCACGCGGCCCTCGACCGCGCCGTAGCCGAGTTCGAGCACGCCGAAATTGCTGTCGTAGTCGGTGCGGCGGATGTCCTCGGGCGTTCCCGTCTCCAGGTCGATCCGGTGCGGGGCCAGGAAGCTGGCGCCGGGGAAGCGCTCGGTGGCCAGGCCGACGCCGGCATGCCAGGCATCGGGATTGCCGAAGCGGTAGCCGGCCGCCGCGGTGATGCCCAGGCCGTCGCCGTCGAGGAACTGTTTCTTGCTGACCTTGGCCACCTCCAGCAGCGCGACGAAACCACTGGCGTGCACGAACTGGGTGGTCCACTTCAGCGATGGGCGCATCAGCGAGTCGGACACGCCGCGCGTACGCTGCTCGCTCATCAGCTTGATCTGGTTCTGGAACTCGTAATTGACCATGCCATCGGCGTCGGCCTGCTGGGCCTGCGCCCGGGCGCAGCAGGCGCCGTGCAGGGCCAGTGCGCCCGCGAGGGTCGCCATGAAGCGGACTGCAGTCATCTCAATCTCCCCTGTTCGCTGAGGAAGGTGGGACGCGCGGCGGCCGTCGCTGGCCCCGCACATCGATGACGCCGGCGCGTTGCGTGCGCGGCGGGTGAATCACGTCGCGCAGACCGGCGTGCTGGGCAGCGCCTGCACGCGGGTGAAGCGTTCGGTCTCGCCGAGCACTTCCACCCCGACGAAGGCGCGCAGGTCCAGCGATTTGCCGCTGGCGCGCAGCGTGGCCTTGTAGCGCTTGCCGCTGCGCGGATCGAAGGCCCAGCCGTCGCGCCAGGTATCGCCGTCCTCGCGCGCCAGACGCGCGATCTGCACGCCGCAGGTATCGGTGGCGGTGCCGGCGTCCTTGTCCCAGACGATGCGTCCGCACAAGGCCGTGGCCGCATCCGCGCACGGCGCGAACTCCACCACCGCGTCCTTGGCCGCGGTCAGCCACAGCCCCTGCGCCGCGGCCGGTGCGGCGCCTGCCGCAGCCGGCGCCAGCAACCACCCCGCTACGACCACACCGACCACGCCGTACCGCCTGATTCCCGGACTCGCCTGCATCGAACGCCCCCTCGCCATCGCGCAATTAAGTAGTGAAAACTACCGTATAGCGATCACTACCGTTTTGCAAGCATTGTCCATACGGCCTTTGCCGCGGACGTGGCGAGGCGCGCAAACGCCTGGATTTCAAGGGTTCGCGTGTGCAGCGAGATGCATGCGACGGCCGATTTTTGCGGCGTTGCAACAGCCATCGGCGAGGACGGCGACAACAGATCGGCTCGCCCGATCGCCATGGCGTCGCACTGCGAACCGAGCGAATGCGCCAGCCACGCCATCCAGCCACGCGGCCGCGCGCGGCCGAACCCGATCGGCGGCGTCAGGAAACGAGAAGGGCAGAAGGCGTGTCGGCAGTCGTTGCGGCCTTGCTGCGGCAGCAACCGCCGCGACATCGCGATGCGCACTGTCGCCCGCGAAGGTCGGCAGCGCCGGTGCGGGCCAGCGAGAGTTGTGGCGACCGGCACGATCGGCGGGTCAGAAGCGGCCGGCGATGGCACGGCCGCGATGGCGGGGATGGGTCCCGCTCAGTGCATCGGCGCCTCCCGCAAGCGGGCGGCGCACGGACGGATCAGGCGTCCTTGCCGGACACGTGCCCGTCGATCTTCGAGGTCTGGTACAGCGCCATGCCGATGCGCTTGATCAGGCCGAGCTGCTGTTCCAGCCACCAGGCATGGTCTTCCTCGGTGTCGCGCAGCTGCGCCAACAGCACGTCGCGGCTAACGTAGTCGCCATGCTGCTCGCACAGCTTCATGCCCGCGGCCAGGTTGGCGCGCACTTCGTACTCGACCTTCAGGTCCTTCTCCAGCATTTCCTCGACCGTGCGCCCGGGTTCGAAGGCATGCGGGCGCATGTCCGGGTCGCCCTCCAGGAACAGGATGCGCCGCAGCAGCGCATCGGCGTGCTCGGTCTCCTCTTCCATCTCGTGGTTGATGCGTTCGTACAGCGCCAGCAGGCCCTGATCCTCGTAACGCCGCGAGTGGATGAAATACTGGTCGCGCGCGGCCAGTTCGCCGCGCAGCAGCTCCTTGAGGCATTGCACAACGTCGGGGTGTCCCTTCATGGGGCGGGCTCCGTGGGGTCGACTGAGGGCGCCATAGTGCCCGATGCCGCCGCGCCGCGTTCCAATCGGAATCATTCACATCCCGACTCGCACATCCGCGATGCGTGACCCCGCGCACAGCGCGCCGCGCCTACGCGGGAACGACACGCAGTCGTGTCTAGAATCGGAGACTTGCCCACCGGAGAGAGACGATGCGCGGTCGATGGAAACGCCTGCTGCTGGGGACGTTGCTGCTGACGGCGGCCGTGGCGCTGGGTATCTGGCTGCTGCTGCGCGGCAGCCTGGCCACGCTCGACGGCAAGGCCCCGCTGCAAGGCCTGCGCGCGCCGGCAAGCATCCAGCGCGACGCACTGGGCGTGGTCACCATCGAGGCCGCCGACGAGGCCGATGCGATGCGCGCGCTCGGCTACGTGCACGCGCAAGAACGCTTCTTCGAGATGGACCTGCTGCGCCGCGCGGCCGCTGGCGAGCTGTCCGAGCTGGTCGGTCCGCACGCGCTGGACGTGGACAAGGCACGGCGGGCGCATCGCCTGCGCGCGCGCAGCAGCGCGCAACTGGCCGCGTTCGCCGGCCAGCACGCGGCGGCCTTGCAGGCCTACAGTGCGGGCGTCAACCAGGGCCTGCACGCGTTGCGGATACGGCCGTGGCCTTACCTGATGCTGTTCGCCGCACCACGCGACTGGCAGCCGGTGGATTCGGCGCTGGCCGGCCAGGCGATGTACTTCGACCTGCAGGGCAAGCAACTCGAGCGCAAGCTGGCCCTGTATCGCCTGCAGCAGCGCTTGCCGGCGCCGCTGTACGCCCTGCTGCGTCACGAGGGCAGCAGTTGGGACGCGACACTGGACGGCAGCGTGCGCGGCGACGCGGAGCTGCCCTCCGCCGATCAGGTCGATCTGCGCCGCCTGGCGGGCGCGCCCGCCCCCGCCGCGACCGAGGCGGTCGCCACCAGCGCGCCCGGCAGCAACAACTGGGCGATCGCCGGCAGCCGCACCGCCGACGGCCGCGCCATCGTCGCCAACGACATGCATCTGGGCCTGCGCGCGCCCAGCCTGTGGTTCCGCGTGCGCCTGCGCTATGCCGATGCGCAGGCGCCGGGCGGCCACGTGGACGTGTCCGGATTCTCGCTGCCCGGCCTGCCGGCGGTGATCGTCGGCAGCAACGGTCACGTCGCCTGGGGGTTCACCAACAGCTATGCCGATACCGCCGACTGGTACCGGCTCACCCCGTGCGCCGCGGTGGCGCAGCCCGGCTGCACGCCGGTCACCGTGCATCGCGAACGGATCAAGGTCTCGGGCGCCCCCGACACCGAACTGCAGGTCGAAGACACCGCCTATGGCCCGATCCTGCAACACGAACCCGACGGCAGCGCGCTGGCGTTGCGCTGGGCCGCGCAGTTGCCGGGTGCGCTGAATCTGGGGCTGGCCGACTTCGCCCGCGCCACGTCCCTCCCCGACGCCTTCGCCCGTGCGCAGCACATCGCCACGCCCGCGCAGAACCTGGTGCTGGCCGACCGCGACGGCCACATCGGCTGGCGCGTGCTCGGCCCGCTGCCGCTGCGCGGTCCGCACTGCGCGGCCGATGCGGTGATGCACGACGTGCGCGCGACAGTGCCGGCGCAGGCGCGCTGCGCGCCGTGGCCGCTGTCCACCGGCCAGTCGCCGCAACGCATCGATCCCGCCGACGGGCAATTGTGGACCGCCAATGCCCGCGTGATCGGCGGCGCCGAACTGGCGCCGCTCGGCGACGGCGGCTATGCGCTGGGCGCACGCGCACAGCAGATCCGCGACGACCTGCGCCTGCATCCGCACCTCGACGAACGGCAGTTGCTGGCGATCCAGCTCGACGACCGCGCCCTGTTCCTGCAGCGCTGGTGGGCGCTGCTGCAGCAACGCGATGCCGGTGCGGCGACGCCGGCGTTGCACGCCATCTCGCAAGCGGCCAAGCACTGGGAAGGCCGCGCCAGCACCGGCTCGGTCAGCTATACCCTGGTGCGCGCCTGGCGCCTGGCGGTGCTGACCCGGATCCGCGACGGCCTGATCGCGCCGGCCCGTACCGGATCGAACGCAGATACCGCGCCCGCGCCACCGCCGCTGCCGCTGCCGCAACTGGAAGGCGTGGCCTGGCCGCTGCTGCAGCAACAGCCGCTGCACCTGCTGCCGCGCCGCTACGGCAGCTGGCAGGCGCTGCTGGAAGACGCCGCCGCCGAGGTGCGCACGCACCTGCAGGCCGAAGGCCCGCTGGACACGCGCCGCTGGGGCCTGGAGAACCGCGCGGCGATCTGCCATCCGCTGGCGCAGGGCCTGCCCGGGCCGCTGCGCGGCTGGCTATGCATGCCGGACACGCCGCTGCCCGGCGACGACGACATGCCGCGGGTGCAGCGCCCGGCGTTCGGCGCCTCCGAGCGCATGGTGGTGGCACCGGGTCACGAGGCCGACGGCATCGTGCACATGCCCGGCGGCCAGAGCGGCCACCCGCTGTCGCCGTTCTGGGGCGCCGGCCACGCCGACTGGGTGCAGGGCCGCGCCACAAAGTTCCTGCCCGGCCCGACCCGGCACACGCTGACATTAAGCCCGTCCGCACCACAATGACCCGCGATCGGCTCCGCGCCGGCGTCCGACTGCATACGCCGGCCTGCCTTCCCCCTTCCCCCACTGCCGAGTCTGCCTACCGATGAAGCGCCCTCCCCTGCTCGCCCTGTTGCTGCCGCTCGCCGCGGCCGTGTCGTTTTCCGCCTGTGCCACGCCGGCTGCCGACGCGCCCGCGGCCGCTTCCGACTGCAGCGTGCGCGCCCAACCCGGCGACGATCTGCAGGCCGCGATCGACCGCGTCCCCAACGACGGCAAACCCGCCACCGTGTGCCTGAGCGCCGGCGAGTTCCCGGTCGGCAAGCTGATCTCGATCCAGCGCGACGGCCTGCGCCTGCGCGGCCAGGGCGACAGCACCGTGCTGCGCATGCGCGACCACGTGCAGCAGCCGACCATCGTCATCGGCGACTATCAGAACGAGCGCCCCATGCGGCCGATCCGCGACGTGCGCGTGGAGCAGTTGCAGATCGTCGGCGGCACCATCGACAAGGAGTTCATGCCCGAACGCCCGTACCTGAGCAACAGCCTGGTGGTGGTGCGCAACGGCCAGAACATCCAGCTGACCCACCTGCGAGTGAGCAAGTGCCGCAGCGCCTGCCTGCTGAGCGAGTTCGACAGCCGCGACCTGCTGATCGCGCACAACGACGTGTCCGGTGCGACCTGGGACGGGGTGTCGTTCAACCGCACCGCCAAGGTCAAGCTGATCGACAACGTGATCCACGACAACGTCGCCGCCGGCATCACCACCGAGCACCTGGAAGACAGCGAGATCCGCGACAACCGCCTGGAGCGCAACGGCAGCCAGGGCGTGTACCTGGCCGACGCGCGGCGCAACCTGTTCGCGGGCAACCAGTTCATCGACAACAAGGGCGCCGGGCTCTACCTGACCTGCTCGATCCGCCAGCGCACGCCGCAGATCCTGTGCTGGGACAACAGCATGAGCCAGGACAACACGTTCGAGAACAACACCTTCCGCGGCAACCCCTACACCTACACCATCGGCGTGGACAGCGCGGCCAACTGCACCGGCCCGGAGTTCCGCCCCAACCTGTGGCGCAAGAACAACCAGGCCGACGCCTCGGGCATCGACATCCAGCCCGAACGCTACGGCCACTGCGTGCGCTTCGAATAAGCGCGCGCGGCCGCGGCGCCTGCGCACGCCACCCGGCCGGCCTTGAACAGGTCGGCCGGGGCGCCCCAGCCCGCGCATGGCGGCAGAACCGGTGTGCCCCCCCAGGCCAGGCCGCGTCCAGGCGGGTGTCGGACCACCACCAGGCGGGCGACACGCACGCCGCGACACATCCATTAAAGCTCTGCCTGCAGCGGCCGCTAACCGGTGACGACGCCCCAGCGACCGACGGACCGCGCTGGACCACCGACCGGCCGTGCCGCAGACGCTGGAGTGCCGCGGCGCTCTGGGAGAGCAGATGAACTACCACCTTCATGTCCGCCGCACCCTCGACACGCCGATCCTGGCGATCCAGGGCCTGACCCTGTGCGTCTGGCTGGCGCTGCTGCTGTGCAACCCCTACCTGAGCCACCCACTGGACGCGCGCTATGCGCTGGCGTTCGCCGCCATGCTCGGCAGCGGCGTGGTCATGCGCATGGCCAGGCACTTCTGGCAATGGCGGTTGAGCGCCTTCCTGTCGGTGATCGCGTTCGACGCCGCATTCCGGCTGCAGTTGCACCACATGGGCGGCGCCGGTCTGCCCTGGATGCTGCCGGTGGCGGTGACCCTGAGCCTGGGCTACAGCGTGCTGTTCTGCCACGCGCGCGACTATCTGCTGGCGCTGGCCTGCACCTGGGCGATCATGCTCGGCTGGCACGACAGCCTGGTACCCGCCTCCACCGACCTGCCGCTGCTGGAGATCCTGGTGGCGGCGGTGACCATGGTCGGGTTCGCGTTGAACCGTATCTTCGTCACCACCATGCGCAGCAACCACGCGCTGAAGGAAGGCTATCGGCGCCTGGCCGCGACCGACGCACTGACCGGCATCCCCAACCGGCGCGCGCTGATGGCCGACCTGCAGGCAGCGGTCGGCACCCAGCACGCCGTGCAGTTGGCCATGCTGGACATCGACGACTTCGAGCGGATCGGCGCCGAGCACGGTCACCACGTCGGCGATGCGGTGCTGCAGGCGCTGGCGACGGAACTGGTGCGGCTGGACCCGCGTTGCCGCGTCGGCCGCCTCGGCGGCGAGGAGTTCGGCCTGCTGTTCGAGGGCGTGTCGCAGGACAAGGCGAGCGCACTGGTGCAGCGCCTGCAGCAGCGCATCCGCGGCCTGCGCGTGGATGGCGCAAGCTTCACCTGCAGCGTCGGCATGGCCTCGTTGCCGGCCGGCGGCGAACTGTCCGACCTGCTCGCCCGCGCCGACCGCGCGCTGTCCGCCGCCCGGCAGGCGGGCAACGGCAGCCTTCGCCTGGACGGCGCCACGCCGGTGTCGGCCGGCACGTCCGCGGCGTTTGCAGGCGATCCCGCGCTGCCGGCCGCCACGTCGCTGTAGCACGCAGCACCAACAGCCCCCGCGGGGCGGCGCATGCCGCCGCCCCGCAGCGCACTCGCTCGTGGTGCACGCACTTCAGGCCCGACGCAGACAGCGCAGACGTCCACCCCGCTTCACCGCCGCTGCGTGCGGCACCAACAGGCTGAACCGCAGGCGCTGCGGTCACTCAAGCCGCCACGCCGGCATGCCGATACGCTGCCATCGATCCAGCGCGTGCGCGTCGGCGTCCGCACATCACGAACCGGCCGGGACGCGCCGTTGGGCAGCACATGACGTACCCGGAATACATCCGCCACCTGCTGGGCCGGTCGACCACGGCCATTCAAGCGCTGACCCTGTCGATCTGGGTCGCGACGCTGCTGTTCAATCCGTATCTGCAGCGACCATGGGGCCTGGTCAATTTGATCCTGCTGGCCGCGCTGCTCGGCACCGCCGCCTGCACCCTGCTGGTCCGCCGCTTCTGGCACTGGCGCCTGAGCGGCGCGCTGTACGTGCTGCTGCTGTCGTGGGTGTATCAGATCGAGCTGCGGCAGATGGGCGCACACGGCGAATTCTGGTGGCTGCCGACCACGGTCACCCTGTGCCTGGGCATCAATCTGCTGTTCCCGTTCACGCGCGACTACCTGCTGGCGCTGTCATACACCTGGACGATCATGCTGACCGGTCGGTCACTGCCACCGGCGGCCGCCAGCGACCCGATGCTGCTGGGGCTGCTGGTCGCCGCGGTGTCGCTGATCGGCCTGGCCATGAACCGCACCTTCGCGCGCAGCATGCTGATCACCTACCGCCTGAAGGAAGACTACCGGCGCATCTCCGAGACCGATGCGCTGACCGGGCTGGCCAACCGGCGCGCCCTGATGGCGCAACTGCATGCGCTGGCGGCCGGGCGCGGTCGCCGCGGCACGCTGCAGTTCGCGATGCTGGACATCGACGACTTCAAGCAGGTCAACGACCGCCATGGCCACGATGTCGGCGATGCGGTGTTGCTGGCCCTGGCCGCCGAACTGACCCGGCTCGGGCACGGCTGCCGGGTCGGCCGGCTCGGCGGCGAGGAATTCGGCATCGTGCTCGACGGCATGAGCGACGCGCAGACCGATGCCCTGCTGCAGCGGTTGCTGGAACGCGTGCGCCAGACCCGCGCCAAGGGCGTGGCCTTCACGTTCAGCGCCGGGATCGCGCGCATGCATCCCGACGGCGACGTCTCGGATCTGCTCAAGCGTGCCGACCGTGCGCTGTATGCGGCCAAGCGCGACGGCAAGAGCCGGATCCGCCTGGACAGCGCCACAGGGCCAGCCCCCATGGCGGCCGTGCACGGCGCCTTCGACAGCGCGGCGCCGACGGCGGATCCGGCGTAGCGGGAGGCGCGCGGAAAGGAGCCGCATCCCGCGGCACGCATCGCCGGCGTCGAACACGCACGCTACCGGAGCAGCGCGACACGCCTGCGCTTGCGGCTACACCGCCCGCCACAGCAGGCGCAGGCCCAGGCCACTCATCAGCAACGCACTGAGCCGGTCCAGCGGCCGCCGCGCGCGCAACCACCAGCGCCGCGGCGCCGGTGCGGACAGCAACCCGGCCACCAGCGCGAACCAGGCCGCATCGATGGCGAAGGCCAGCGATGGCAGCGCCACGTACTCGGCGGGCACTCGCTGCGCCGGCAGCAGCGCGGCGAACAGGCCGGCGAACACCAGCGCGGTCTGCGGGTTGCCGAGCTGGGTCAACAGGCCCATGACGAAGGCCGAGCGCACCGCCGGCACCTGCTGTTCCGGCGCGATGGCGGCCAGCGACACCGGCGTCCGCCACGCCCGCCAGGCCAGCCACAGTAGATAGGCGCCACCGGCGACCGACACCGCGCGATGCAGCGCCGGCACCCGCTCCAGCAACGCCTGCAGGCCGAACAAGGCCGCCAACGCGAACAGCGCGCAGCCCACGCCCATGCCCAGTGCCGCGGCGAGCCCGGCCGCGCGCGAGCGCCCCGCGGCCAGCCGCGCCACCAGCAGGAAGCTGGCGCCGGGGCTGATCGCCCCCAGCGTCAGCACCCCGGCGATCGCCAGCAGGCTGGCGCCGGTCACCCCAGCGCCTGCGCGTGCACCCCGGCCACCGCACGGCCGGAGGGATCGGCCATCGTCGCGAAGCTGGCATCCCAGGCGATCGCCGCCGGCGAGGAGCAGGCGATCGACTTGCCGCCGGGCACGGTCTCGGCCGCGGCCGGGGTCGGGAACACGCGCTCGAACAGGCTGCGGTAGTAATAGGCTTCCTTGGTCTGCGGCGGGTTCACCGGGAAGCGCTTGTCGGCCGCGGCCAGTTCGCGGTCGCTGACCTGCGCCTCCGCGTGTGCCTTCAGCCCATCGATCCAGCCGTAGCCGACGCCGTCGCTGAACTGCTCCTTCTGCCGCCACAGGATCGACTCGGGCAGATAGCCCTCGAAGGCTTCGCGCAGCACCGCCTTCTCGATGCGCTTGCTGCCGTCGGCGCGGGTGCCGGCCATCTTGTACTGGGCGTCCATGCGCATGGCCACGTCCAGAAACTCCACGTCCAGGAACGGCACGCGCGGCTCCACGCCCCAGGCCATCATCGACTTGTTGGCTCGCAGGCAATCGTAGTTGTACAGCGCGTCGAGCTTGCGGATCAGTTCTTCGTGGAATTCGCGCGCGTTCGGCGCCTTGTGGAAGTACAGGTAGCCGCCGAAGATCTCGTCGCTGCCTTCGCCGGAGAGCACCATCTTCACCCCCATCGCCTTGATCCGCCGCGCCAGCAGGAACATCGGCGTGGAGGCGCGGATGGTGGTGACGTCGTAGGTCTCGATGTGCCGGATCACCTCCGGCAACGCGTCCAGGCCTTCCTCGAAGGTGTATTCGAAGCCGTGGTGCACCGTGCCCAGCGCCTCGGCGGCGATCGCCGCGGCGGCCAGATCCGGCGAGCCCTTCAGGCCGATCGCGAACGAGTGCAGGCGCGGCCACCAGGCCTCGGCCTCGTCGTTCTCCTCGATGCGCTTGCGCGCGAAGCGCGCCGCCACCGCCGCGACCAGCGACGAATCCAGTCCACCGGAGAGCAGCACGCCGTACGGCACGTCGGTCATCAGCTGGCGATGCACGGCGCGCTCGAACGCCTCGCGCAGTTCCTGCTTGCCAACCTCCACGCCCTGCACCGCCGCGTAGTCGCGCCACGGCTTGCGGTAGTACTGCACCAATTCGCCGCTGGCGCTGTCGTAGTAGTGGCCCGGCGGGAACTGGGCGACGTCGGCGCAACTGTCGGCCAGCGACTTCATCTCCGAGGCCACCCGCAGCCGCCCTTGCGCGTCGTGGCCCCAGTACAGCGGGCACACGCCCATCGGATCGCGCGCGATCAGCACGCGCCCGGCGGCCTTGTCCCACAGCGCGAAGGCGAAGATGCCGTTGAGGCGGTTCAGCAGCGCGTCCGGCGTGGTTTCGCGGTACAGCGCGTTGATCACCTCGCAGTCCGAGCCGGTCTGGAAGGCGTATGGCTGCACCAGCTGCTTCTTCAGTTCGCGATGGTTGTAGATCTCGCCGTTGACCGCCAGCGCCAGCTGCCCGTCGTCGGAAAGCAGCGGCTGCGAACCGCCGGCCGGATCGACGATGGCCAGGCGCTCGTGGACCAGGATCGCGCCGTCGTCGACATACACGCCGCTCCAGTCCGGGCCGCGGTGGCGCTGCCGCTGCGAGCAGTCCAGCGCCTGCCGCCGCAGCGCCTGCAGGTCGTCGCCCGGTTGCAGGCCGAAGATGCCGAAGATCGAACACATGGGAAAGCTCCTGATCGTGGGGTGGTGGTTGCGGAGGGGAGACACCCAGGCACAAAAAAACCCGCATCGGCCGATGCGGGTTTTCTGGTGGCTGGGCGTGGTGTTTCTGGTAGCGCCTAGTCGCAGACCCGCATCGGCCGCGCACGATTATTCGCCAGCGCATTATTGCGGCCGTTGGCGTTGCTCGAGCGGAGGGCGGACAGCGAGGTCATGGAACGACCGTAACCCGGCACGCGGGCCGGCGCAACTGTTACCGCAGCAACCGTTCGATCAGGCGCAGGTACAGATCCGGCAACGCCTCCAGGTCGGCCACGCGCACGTGCTCGTCGACCTGGTGGATGCTGGCGTTGACCGGGCCGACCTCGATGCATTGCGCGCCCAGCGGGGCGATGAAGCGCGCATCGGAGGTGCCGCCGCCGGTGCTCTCCTCCGGCGGCGCGCCGGCGACCTCGCCCAGCACCTCGCGCGCCACCCGGCGCAGCGTGCCTTCCGGGGTGTAGAACGGTTCGCCGCTGCGGTGCCAGCGCAGGTCGTAGTCCAGCCCATGGCGATCGAACAGCGCGGCGATCTCCGCTTCCAGCCGCGGCGCATCCCAGTGCGGGGTGTAGCGCAGGTTGAAGGCGACCTGCAGTTCGCCGGGGATCACGTTGTTGGCGCCGGTACCGGCATGGATGTTGGAGAGTTGCAGGCTGGTCGGCGGGAAGCTTTCGTAGCCATCGTCCCAGTGCCGCGCGACCAGCTCGGCCAATGCCGGCGCGGCCAGGTGGATCGGGTTGCGCGCCTTGTGCGGATAGGCCACGTGCCCCTGCACGCCGCGCACGCGCAGCGCGCCGGAAAGACTGCCGCGACGGCCGACCCGCAGCAGGTCGCCAAGCCGCTCGGTGGACGAGGGTTCGCCAGTGATGCACCAGTCGATGCGCTCGCCACGCTCGGCGAACACGCGCGCCACATGGCGCACGCCGTCGATCGCATCGCCTTCCTCGTCGCTGGTCAGCAGCAGCGCCAGCGTGCCCGGGTGCTGCGGCTGCGCGGCCACGAACCGCTCGGCGGCGACCACGAAGGCGGCCACGCTGCCCTTCATGTCGGCGGCGCCGCGCCCGTACAGCACGCCATCACGGACCTGCGGCGCGAACGGATCGCTGCTCCAGGCCTCGCGCGGCCCCGGCGGCACCACGTCGGTATGGCCGAGCAGCGCCAGCACCGGACCGTCGCCGCCGCGATGGGTGGCCCACAGGTTGTCGACCTCGCCGCAGCGCAGCCGCTCGATGGCGAAACCGGCGCGCTGCAGCCGCTGCGCGATCAGCGCCTGGCATCCGGCATCGTCGGGGGTGACCGACGGGCGGGCGATCAGGTCGCAGGCGAGTTCAAGGACATCGGACATGCAGGGATACCGTTGGAAAACACGAGGGAGACGCGATGCGGATCGGCGGCGGCAGCGTCGCGTGCCGACGGCGCACGTTGCGCAGTGTACGAGCGGGACTTGCGGATTCGAAGCATCGGCCGGGATCGCCGGACGGGTGCGCGGTCGCGGCGCCGGCCGTCGCTACGGCGCGATGCCGGGCCAGCGCATGTACTGCACGCGCACCGCGAAAGCTTCGTTGCCAGGCATGCGCCCGCCGTGCGTGCCGGTTTCGACGAAACCGCAGGCGCGGTAGAACGCCAGCGCCGCGGCATTGCCCTCCAGCAATTCCAGCGTCAGGCCAGCCGGGCTGGCCTGCTGCACCGCGACCACCAGCGCCTGACCGACGCCGCGCCGGCGCGCGGCCGGATCCACGTACAGCCAGGCCAGTTCCTCGCCGTCGTCGGCGACGAAGCCGAGCACCTGGCCGTGCGCTTCTGCGACCTGCACGCGGTAGTCGAACAAGCCTTCGCGCTCGGCCGCGATCGGCAGCGGCAGGAACGCCTCCGGCAGCCCCGCCGCCTGCAGCTCCTCCAGCCGCGCGGCATCGTGGATGGCGCACAGGCGCGCCCAGTCGTCGGCCCGGTACGGGCGGATATTCACGCGATCCCGAACCGCTGCTTGAAGCCGTTGTCGGAGAAGCCCTGGCTGAGCTTGCCGTCGTCGGTTACCACCACCGGGCGGCGGATCAGTTGCGGATACTCGCGCAGCAGCAGCTTCCATTCGGCATCGGAGCCGGGTGTCTTCTTGTTGTCGGGCAACTGCCGCCAGGTGGTGGAGGACTTGTTGACCAGCGCGTCGAACCCACCGGCCTGGCCGGCCCAGTCCAGCAGGGTCTCCGGGGTCGGCTTGTGCTCGCGGTAATCGACGAAGGTATAGGCCACGCCGAAGCGGTCCAGCCACTTGGTCGCCTTCTTGCAGGTGTCGCAGTTCTTCAATCCGTACAACGTCGTCATCGAAACATCCCTTCAAGCGAATGAAGCCGCTCTCCCACCGGGAGCGGGGTTGGGGTGAGGGTCGGTCGGCCCAGAACAGATCGCACTCCAAAGCACCGCGCACCGCCTTTCGGCGGGCGATGCCATCAGGAGACGAACCGGGTATGCCGTCATCGACAGGCAGCAGCGCGCGTGATCTTACCCGCCGCGCGCGCCATCGGCCTCCCACGCGCAAGAAGACGCCGCCAGGCCTCACTGCGCCGGCACTTCCTGGAGCTTGGCCGAGTCGATCCGCCAGCGCAGCTGCGCCGCCGAGGCGCCGTCCACGCCGTTGACCCGGCGCAGCACGTAGTCGCCGCGGAAGCGTTGCCGCCTGCCGTCGGCCAGCGTCGCCTCCACGGTGACCGGCACCGGCTGGTACACCGAACCGGCGGCGCCATCGCTGGCGCCCAGCGCGCCGATCGTCGCCTTCACCGCACGCGTCTGCGCGAAGCCGGCCTTGAAGGCCGCGTAGGACTGCCCCGGGCGCCCGTCCTCGCCCCACTGCTGCCAGGCCGTGGCGTAGTCGCGCGCATTGATCGCCGCGTAGTAGCGCCGCACCACGTCGGCCGCGGCCTGCGGGCTGTCGGCGGCCGGGCCGCACCCGGCGGTGGCCGGCCCGTCGCGACCGAGCAGCGCGCAACTGCGCGCGATCTCGTCGTCGATCATGGCGCAGCTGTTGGCGGCATTGCAGGGCGGGTGCGTGGCCGGCGACACCGAGCGACAGGTGGCCGCACGCGCCGCCGCGGCGTCGGCGCCGATCTCGTCGGCGCAGGACAGCGGCGCGCCCGCCGCGTCGGCAGTCCCCGTCCCCGTCGTCGTCGCAGGCGTTTGCGCAGGCGGAGGTGTCGCGGCCGGCGCCGGATTGGGCGCAGCGGCGGCCGCCGCAGGCGTGTCGCCCTGCTTGGGCGTCGTCGACGCCGGCGCGCCCTCACGGCCGCACCCGGACAGCGCGAACGCCGCCGTCATCCAGCAAGCCCACATGATCGTACGCATCGGTCTCTCCTGTTCGTTCGTGGCAGCGCGCCAGGCCTCTTCCGTTCCGCCCCCCTGACATGGCGGCAGTGGCGCAATCGCGTGCGCCAGCGTATCGGGCCACCCATGTACGCCGGGTATGCACAGCGCTCCCGACCGGCCGCGGGATCGCCCGGTTCAACCGACGGCCGGCCGTCCATCTCCTGCACCGTCGATCACCCAGGCGGAGGCGAGCGTCGACGCAACAGGCACGGCGACGCTGCGGTGCAACCGGCGCGCATGGCCCTGTGCCACGGGCACGCGACGGAACCGCTCGAACCTGTTGCACGCTGCCGGCGTTACCCAGGCGCCAGGCGCTCAGAGCAGCCGTTCGGACACCACCCGGAACGCGACACGCGGCAGGCGAAAGGCCAATCCCTCCTCCAGCGCGACACCCAGCGCCTGCAGCCGCGGGCAGGTCAGCGCCCCGGTCAGCCGCAACGGCTGCAGCGTGGCCGGGTCCACCGGCAAGGCGATGCGGGTGCTGGCCCAGCGGCCGTCGCAGGTGCGCGCGATGGCCTCGTCCTGGCAGGTGAGGAAGCGCAGCAGCGCCTCGCGCGTGGCGAACGCCGGCGTCCAGTCGGCATCGTGCCAGGCCTCGGCAGGCTGCCAGTGCAGTTGCAGCGCCGGCGCGCTGCCCTGCCCCGGCTCGATCTGCGTGTGGCCGCTGCCATCGGACTGCAGCGCGTGCACGAAGCGCGCGGCCAGGTGCGGCTGCATGGCGTCGCTGGCGGCGCGTGCGCCGGCCACGTAGGCCAATCCATCCATCACGTTGCGGTCGAACAGCACCACCGGCCCGGCGTTCACATCATCCACGCGACGCAGGTACCACCGCCAGTTGCTCTGCAGCGGCGATGGCAGCAGCTTCCGCAGCGGCCCGGCCAGGGCAGGACCGAAATGGCCGTGGCGATAGCTGAGGATGGTGTACGGCGTGCGCCCCTGGTGGACGACATGGGCGTAACCCGGCGGCGGTGGCGGGGCGCGACGCACGTCGACCCACCAGTTCAGATAGACCACCTCGCGCACGTCGCTCACAAGCGCCGGCAGCGGCCAGCGTTGCGTCAACGCACGCCGCAGCCGGGTCCAGCCAGGCGCATGCAGCAGGCGCGGCAGCGCGCGCCCGTACCAGGCGGCGGACGGGTGCCGGTAAGCCGCGGCCTCGGCCAGGTCCGGCACCGCCGCCGGCATCTCAGTCGGCCAGGCCGCGCAGCAGGTCGTTGACGCTGGTCTTGCTGCGGGTCTTGGCGTCGACCTGCTTGACGATCACCGCGCAGTACAGCGAGTGCGAGCCGTCCTTGGACGGCAACTGCCCGGACACCACCACGCTGTACGGCGGCACGTAGCCGTAGGAGATCTCGCCGGTGGCGCGGTTGTAGATGCGCGTGCTCTGGCCCAGGAACACGCCCATGCCGATCACGCTGTGATGGCCGACCACCACGCCCTCCACCACCTCCGAGCGCGCGCCGATGAAGCAGTGGTCCTCGATGATGGTGGGGCTGGCCTGCAGCGGCTCGAGCACGCCGCCGATGCCGGCGCCGCCGGACAGGTGGCAGTGCTTGCCGATCTGCGCGCAGGAACCGACCGTGGCCCAGGTGTCGACCATGGTGCCCTCGCCCACGTGCGCACCGATGTTGGTGAAGCTCGGCATCAGCACCACGTCCTTGCCGAAGTAGCTGCCGCGGCGCGCCACCGCGCCCGGCACCACGCGCACCCCGGCCTTGCGGAATTCGGCTTCGTGATAGCCGGCGAAGCGCGCCTCCACCTTGTCCCAGAACGGCGCCGGCTGCGCTTCCACCACGGCCATCTCGTTGACCCGGAAGTACAGCAGCACCGCCTTCTTCAGCCACTCGTTGACCTTCCAGCCGCCGTGCCCGTCCGGCTCGGCGACGCGGAACTCGCCGCTCTCCAGGCCGTCGATGACGCGGTTGACCACCGGCCGGGTCGACCCTTCGATCTCGTCGAGCGTCAGCGTGGCGCGGCGCTCGAAGGCGCTGTCGATGGTGAACTTCAGCTCGTCGGCGCTGGGCACGGCCACCGGCTTGGCGCGCAGCGGCTTCGGTGCGGGCTTGGCGGGCTTGCTCGCCACGGTCGGCGCCGCCGGCTTTGCGGCAACCGGCTTGGCCGTCTTCTTGGGGGCCGCCGTCTTGGCAGCGGGCTTCTTGGCGGCAGGCTTCTTGGTGGCCATCAGCGGGGGTCTCCAGGCGGGGTATCGGGGTCCAGGCAGGCCTGCAGCGCGGCCTGCAACGCCTGGCGGGCGGCGTCGGGCAACGGCAGGTTGTGCTCGTCGGTGATGTGGAACAGATCCTCGGCGCGCTCGCCGAAGGTGGCGATGCGCGCGTCGTGCACGCGCAGGTGCTGCCGGCGCAGCACCTGGGCCACGTCCGACAGCAGCCCCGGGCGGTCCGGCGCGACCAGGCTGAGCCGGGTCAGGCGGCCGTCGAGGCTTTCGCGGAATTCGATGCGCGGGGCGAAGCGGAAATGCCGCAGCTGGCGCGGCACCACCCGCCGCGCCGGGCGCAGCCGCGCCAGGTCGCCAGCCAGCGCCTCGCGCAGTCCGGCCTGCAACTGCGCGATGTCGCCGCTGGCGAAGGCGTCGGCCGGCATCACCTCGAAGGTGTCGAAGATCGCCCCGTGCGGGGCGTCGAGCACGCGCGCGCGATGGATGCCGTAGCCGAGCCGGTCCAGCGTCATCACGATCGCGGCGAACAGGCCGTCGCGGTCCGGCGAATACACGAACACTTCCAGCGCCGCGTCGTCGGGGGTGACCGGGCGCACCTTGACCAGGGTGCCACCGAGTTCCACCTCCATCAGCGAGGTCGCCTGCCAGGCCAGTTGCTCGGGACGGAAGCGCAGGAAGCTCTCGTCCGGCATGCCGGCGAACTGACGGTCGATGATGGCGTCGTCATGGCCCTGGATGTGCATCAGCGCGCGCGCGGCCTCGCGCGCCTCCTGCAGGCGCTCGGCCACCGGCAGCGGATGCTCCAGGCCTTCGCGCAGGGCGCGGCGCGCGGCGAAGTACAGGTCGGCCAGCAGCCGGTCCTTCCACGCATTCCACAGCTTGGGGCTGGTGCCGGCGATGTCGGCGCAGGTCAGCAGGTACAGATAGTCCAGGCGCTCGCGGTCGCCGACCAGGCTGGCAAAACGATGGATCACCTCCGGATCGGCGATGTCCTGCTTCTGCGCGGTCACCGACATGCGCAGGTGCTGCTCGACCAGCCAGGCGACCAGCTCGGTGTCGGCGGCGCTGAGCGCGTGCGCGGCGCAGAACGCGCGCGCATCCACCGCGCCCAGCTCCGAATGGTCGCCGCCGCGGCCCTTGGCGATGTCGTGGAACAGGCCGGCCAGCAGCAGCAATTCCGGCTTGCGCAGCCGCGGCCAGACTTCGTGGGCGATGGAGAAGCGTTCGTCGGCGCGCGCGTTGGCGAACACCGCCATGTTCTTCAGCACCATCAGCGTGTGCTGGTCGACCGTGTACACGTGGAACAGGTCGAACTGCATGCGCCCGGACACCTGCGCGAAGGCGGGGATCCACTGCCCGAGCACGCCCAGCCGCGCCATCCGGGTCAGCGTCTGCACCGCGCGCGGGCCGCGCAACAGCGCCAGGAAGCGCTCGCGCGCGGTCGGGCTGGCGCTGGCGTAGGCCGGCAGATGCGGCAGCGCCTCGGCCAGCGCGCGCGCGGTCAGCGAATGCAGACCGCGGATCTCGCCGTGCGCGGCCCAGGTGGCGAACAGCGCGAACACCTGTACCGGATCGGCCTGCGGCCAGCGCTCGTCGTCGGCGGCCAGGTAGCCGCGGCGCAGCGAGAAGCCGCCGTCCAGCGGCTGCGGCTGCGCTTCGCCGTCGAACTGTTCCTCGAAGCGCTGCAGCAGCCGGTCGCTGAGCCGGCGCACGATCGCCGCGCTGCGATAGAAGCGCTGCATCATCTTTTCCACGCCCAGGCTCTCGACGTCGTCGGAGAAGCCCAGGCGCTGCGCCAGGGTCTTCTGGTAATCGAAGCGCAGGCGCTCTTCCGGACGGTTGGCGACCAGGTGCAGCCCGTAGCGCAAGCGCGCCAGTTCGCGGCGCTCGCGGCGCAGCGCGGCGGCCTCGTCGCCGCCGACGTGGCCCAGGCCGATCAACGGCTCCAGGTCGCGCACGCCGAATGCGCGCAGCGCCATCCAGCCCAGCGTATGCAGGTCGCGCAGGCCGCCGGGGCCGTCCTTGATATCCGGCTCCAGGTTGTCGGCGGTGTCGCCGAAGCGCTGGTGGCGGGCCTGCAGTTCCTCGCGCTTGGCCATGAAGAATTCGCGCGGCGGCCACACCCGCTGCGGGGCGATGGCCGCCGCCAGCGCCGCCTTGGCGGCGGCGTCGGCCTGCAGCGGGCGTGCCTCGATCAGCGCGGTCAGCACGGTCTGGTCGGCGCAGGCCGCAGTGCACTGCGCGGCCGAGCGCACCGCATGGCTCACCGGCACGCCGGCGTCCCACAACAGCGGGAACAGCCGTGCCAGCGCCGGTTCGTAGGCGGGATCGAGGTCGCCGAACACCAGCAGGTCGATGTCCGAGCGCGGGAACAGTTCGCCACGGCCATAGCCGCCGACCGCGAACAACGCCAGCCCGGCCTCGCGCGGCACGCAGCGGCTCCAGGCGTGGCGGATCAACTGGTCGAGCGCGCGCGCGCGCAGCGCCAGCAGGCGATCGATGTCGTCGCCCTGGTCGAAACGCTTGCTCAGCCGCGCATCGGTCTGCGCCAGCAGTTGCCGGACCGCGGCGGCCCAACCGGCGTCGTCGACGCCGGCACCGGGCATGCCGGCATCGGCACCGGCCGGCAGCAGGCTCACGGTTCGCCGAGGCCGCCCGGCGACAGGGTCAGGACCTCCACCCCATCCTCGGTGACGGCGACCATGTGCTCCCATTGCGCGGAGAGCTTGCGGTCCTTGGTCACCACGGTCCAGCCGTCCGGCAGCACGCGGGTGTAGCGCGTGCCCTCGTTGATCATCGGCTCGATGGTGAAGGTCATGCCCGGCTTCAGCACCAGGCCATCGCCCGGCCGGCCGTAGTGCAGCACCTGCGGCTCGTCGTGGTAGACCTTGCCGATGCCGTGGCCGCAGTACTCGCGTACCACGCTGAAGCGCTCGCTCTCGGCGTACTGCTGGATGGCATGGCCGACGTCGCCGAGCGTGGCGCCCGGCTTCACCGCGCGGATGCCGCGCCACATCGCCTCGTAGGTGGCCTCGATCAGGCGCCGCGCCATCACCGACGGCGTGCCCGCGCAGTACATGCGGCTGGTGTCGCCATGCCAGCCGTCCTTGATCACGGTGACGTCGATGTTGACGATGTCGCCGTCCTTCAGGACCTTGCCCTCGCTGGGGATGCCGTGGCAGATGACGTTGTTCACCGACGTGCACACGGTCTTCGGAAAGCCGCGATAGCCGACGTTGGCCGGCACCGCCTGCTGCACCTTGACGATATGGTCGTGGCAGATGCGGTCCAGCTCGGCGGTGGTGACGCCGGGCTTCACGTACGGGCCGATCAGGTCCAGTACCTCGGCGGCCAGACGGCCGGCCACGCGCATCTTCTCGATGTCCTGCGGAGTTTTCAGATTGACGGTCATGGTCGTCATTATCGCTCATCCCGGCGCTGGCTGAACGCGCCGGGCGCGTTGCCGGGTTTTTGGCACGCCGGCGCGGTCGCCGCTGCCTTCATCGCACTGAACACGGCGCCCTGTGGCGGTCATCCCATGTGAAAACTGGATAACGATCCATAAAAATGTGAACTGGCGCGCATTTTGCACTGGCGGTGGCACCGGCGGTTGTCCGCCCTCACCGAAGAACCCTGCCATGTATCTCTTCCATCGCGTTCTCGCCTTCCTCGTGCTGTTCGCCGCCGGGACCGGCCTGGCCTGGGCCCAGTCCGACTCGCGCACCTTCAACGTCAAGATCCAGATCACCAGCGTCTGCGACATCCAGACCGCGCCTACCGATGTCGATTTCGGCAGCGTCAATTCCACCCAGACCGCGATCAACAGCACCGGCACCTTGAACGTGCGCTGCACCTCCGGAACCCCGTACAACATCGCGCTCAACGCCGGTTCCGGCTCCGGCGCCACGGTCACCACCCGCACCATGGGCAGTGCCGACGCCAGCAATACCGCACGCGTGCCGTACGCGCTGTACCGCAATGCCGCGCGCACCCAGAACTGGGGCTCGACCATCGGCACCGACACCCAGGCCGGCACCGGCAATGGTGCAGTGCAACCGATCACCGTCTACGGCCAGGTCGCCAGCACCAACTACCCTGCCGGTTCCTACAGCGACGTCGTCACCGCCACCGTCACCTGGTAACCGGAGCCGCCTGCATGCGTTCGCGACTGCCTTCCTTCCTGCGCCTGCCGGCGCTCGCCGCACTGTGGCTGGCGGCGGCCGGCGCGGCTGTCGCGGCGAGCCTGCAGGTGGCACCGACCTCGGTGTCGCTGCGTGCCGAGGAGACCGCGCAGGGCCTGTGGCTGAGCAACAGCGGCGACGTGCCGCTGCGTGCGCAGGTGCGCGTGTTCCACTGGCAGCAGCGCGACGGCGAGGATGTGCTCGACCCCAGCGACCGCATCGCGCTCAGCCCGCCGATGCTGCAACTGGCGCCGCACGCGCGGCAACTGGTGCGGGTGATCCGCCTGGATCCCGCGCCCGGCGCGCACGAGGACGCCTACCGCATCCTGGTCGACGAGTTGCCCGGCCAGGATCCCGCCAGCGGCGCCAGCGCCGGGTTGCAGTTCGTGCTGCGCTATTCGGTGCCGGTGTTCCTGCAGCCCGCCGTCGCCACCGCGCCGACGCTGCGCGCGCGACTGGTCCGCGACGGCGCCGCCGCGGCGCTGGAAGTGGCCAACCAGGGCAACGGCCACGCGCAGCTGGTGGACCTGCAGTTCGTCGCCGGCGACGGCCGCCGCAGCGCCATCGCCGAGGGCCTGGCCGGCTACGTGCTGCCGGGACAACGCAAGCGCTGGCCGCTGCCGGCGGCGCTGGCGCAGACCCAGGGAACGTTCGAGGCAAGGATCAATGGCGAGCCGCGCGCGCAGTCGCTGGTCGTGGACGCCGCGGCGCCCTGAACTGCTGCTGGCGCTGTGGGCCGGCAGCGCCGCGCTCGCCGTCGCCCAGCCGCAGCCCCCGCCCCGGCCCGAGGCGACCGCTCCGGCGCAGGAGACCCTGTACCTGGAGGTCACCCTGAACCAGACCCGCCAGCCCGGCCTGTTCCAGTTCCAGCGCGACGGCGAGCAACTGCGCGCCAGCGCCGCCACGCTGCACCAGCTCGGCCTGCGTGTGGACGGCAGCGACGCCAGCGCGGCGATCGCCCTGGGCGACCTGGACGGCGTGCGCTTCCGCTACGACGCCAGCCTGCAGCAGGTGACGATCGACGCGCCGGTGGCGCTGCTGGACGTCGCCACCACCCGCATCGACGCGCGCGGCGGCGTGCCGTCGCTGCCGGCGACCAGTTCACCCGGCGCCCTGCTCGACTACGACCTCTACGCCAGCCGCCAGGGCGGCGCCAGCAATCTCACCGCCAGTGGCGAGCTGCGCGTGCTCGGTCTGGGCCAGGGCCTGCTGCGGCAGTCCTTCATCGGCCGCGTGTACCGCGAGCCGCAGCAGGACTGGCGTGCCCAGACGATCCGCCTGGACACGCAATGGCAGTGGTCGCTGCCCGAGCGCATGACCAGCGTGGTGCTGGGCGACACCTTCAGCAGCAGCACCAGTTGGAGCCGCACCGTGCGCCTGGGCGGCGTGCGGGTGGGCAGCGACTTCGGCCTGCAGCCGTATCGCGCGATCACCCCGTTGCCGGAATTCCTCGGCGAAGTGGCGGTGCCGTCCAGCGTGGACCTGTACGTCAACGGCATCCGCCAGTACGGCGCGCAGCTGCCGGCCGGACCGTTCCAGCTGTCCGCCGCGCCGGGCGTGGACGGCGCCGGCAATGCCCAGGTGGTGATCACCGACGCCTACGGCCGCACCCGCTCGCTGGCCTTTCCGTTCTATGCGACCCAGGACTTGCTGGCCAGCGGGCTGACCGACTGGTCGCTGGCGCTGGGCCGGGTGCGCGAGGCGTACGGCGTCGCCGATTTCGCCTATGCCGGCGACACCGTCGGCAGCACCAGCTGGCGGCGCGGCCTCGGCCCACGCTTCACCGCCGAGGCGCACGCCGAGGCCGGGGCCGGCGTGCGCAACGCCGGGGTCGGCGGCCTGTGGCTGTTGCCGCGCGCCGGCGTGTTCGGCGCCTCGTTGGCGCACGGCGGTGCGGCCGGCCAGCACGGCCTGCAGTACGCGCTGAGCTACCGCTGGAACAACGGCCGCTTCAACCTGGCCATGGACACCCAGCGCGCGCAGGCCGGCTACCGCGACGTGGCCGCCCGCTACGGCGCCGCGCCGCCGCGGATCAGCGAGCGCGCCCTGTTCGGCAGCACCTGGGACGGCGTCGGCAACATCGCCCTGAGCTACGTGCGCCTGGCCTACCCCGACAGCGGCGACCAACGCTACGCCAGCCTGTTCTGGACGCGGGCCCTGCCGCGGCAGTCGTCGTTGAACCTGAGCATCAACCAGAACCTTGACCAGGCCCGCGACCGCAGCGTGTACCTGGGCTGGTCGATCGCGCTGGACGGCCGCCGCCAGGCCGGCGTCGCCGTGCAACGCATCGGCGAACGCACCAGTGCGACGGCCGACCTCAGCCAGGCGGCAGCCGCCGACGGTGGCAGCGGCTGGCGGCTGCAGGCGCGCGGCGGGCAGGACGGCGGCGGCGGCCTGGCCGAGGCCAGTTGGCGTGGCGACAGCGCCCGCTACGCCGGCGGCATCGCCAGCGCCGGCGGCCAGCGCTACGCCTATGCGGAAGCGTCGGGCGGCGTGGCCTGGATCGGCGGCGGCTGGTTCCCTGGCCGCGATCTCGACCAGGCCTTCGCCCTGGTCTCCACCGGCGGCGTCGCCGACGTGCCGGTGCTGCTGGAGAACCGGCCGATCGGCCGCACCGATGCGCGCGGCTTCCTGCTGGTCACGCCGCTGCTGGCCTGGCAGCACAACCGGCTGTCGATCGATCCGATGCGCCTGGCGCCCGAGTTGCGGCCGGAGCAGGTCGACCAGATCGTGGTGCCGCGCGATCGGACCGGGGTGGTGGTGGCGTTCCCGATCCGCCGCAGCGACGGCGTGCTGGTGCAACTGCACGACGCCGCCGACGCGCCGCTGCCGGTCGGCAGCCGGGTGCATGGACCGGGCGTCGACACCGTGGTCGGCTACGATGGCCAGGCCTATGTGGAAGGGCTCGCGCCCGGCCGCAACGACCTGGAGGTGGACATGCAAGGAAGCCACTGCCGGTTCCGGATCGAGCGCCCGACGCAGGCGCCGCCCACCCGGCTGGGTCCGCTGCGCTGCCTGCCGGAGCGCACGCCGTGAGCGCGCGCGCCTGGCGGATATGGCTGCCGGCGCTGCTGCTGGTGGCCGCGGCGCTGCTGCCGCAGCGCGCTGCCGCGACCACCACCTGTACCGCGCAGGCCACGGCGGTGAGCTTCGGCACCCTCTCCGACACCGCCGCCACCGACGCCACCGCACAGATCCTGGTGACCTGCCAGACCGGCGCGATCAGCGTGCTGGGCACGATCTACGTGCGCATGTGCCTGAACATCGGCGAGGGCGCGCAGGGTGCCGGCCTCGGCATCACCCCGCGGCGCATGCTCAACCCGCTCAACGACAGTCTCGGCTTCCAGCTCTACCGCGACAGCGCGCGCAGCCTGATCTGGGGCAGCGCGCTGAGCGGTTCCACCCCACTGCAGGTGGACCTGACCTATTCGTCGCTGGCGACCGGCGGCAGCGGCACCGGCACCTACACCATCTATGCGCGCGTCCCGTTGCAGAGCGGTATCGCCACCGGGGCCTACCAGAACAGTTTCAGCGGCGTGTACACCAACCTGCAGTACCGCTACGACGAGCCGTTGGTCGGCAACCCCGCGGTGATTCCCACCTCCTGCACCACCGGCGGCAAGGGCGGCGGCACCTCGGTGCAGTTCCCGTTCGTGGCCAGCGCCACCGCCGCACCGACCTGCACCATCGCCAGCATCGCCGACCTGGACTTCGGCACCCAGTCCGGCCTGATCGACAACCCGCTGAACTACACCACCGTGCTCAGCATGAACTGCCGCTACCGCACCGCCTGGCAGGTGAGCCTGGACAATGGCCAGAACGCCAGCGGCAACGTGCGCCGCATGCGCAGCGCCAGCGGCCAGTACCTGACCTATGAGCTGTACCGAGACGCTGCGCGCACCCAACGCTGGGGCAGCACCCTGAATACCGATACCCAGACCGGCACCGGGACCGGCAGCGCACAGACGCTGACCCTGTACGGGCAGGTCCCGGCCCGGCAGACGCCCGCCCCGGGCAGCTACAGCGACGTGGTCAAGGTCACCGTCACCTACTGAGGCCTGAACGGCGCCAGCGTGCCGGTCAAGTTGTCGTGGCGAGGGCCGCTATTGGCTGTGTCCTCCCCGGAGTTCCGCTCGATGACTGCGCCGTTCCTGCGACCGCTGCTGCTGGCGAGCCTGTGCGTGGCCGGCGTCGACGCGGCGGCGCAACCCGCCGTCAGCACCGGCGGCGCGATGTTGCGGATCGGTATCCGTATCGAACGCAGTTGCGAGCTCGGCGCCCCGGCGCGTCCGCAACCCGGGGCACTGCCGACGGTCGCCTGCAACCGCCCGCTGGCCTACCAGGTCAGCATCGACGGCACACCCGCGCCCGGCGCCAGCATGGCGTTGGCCTTGAGCCTGCCCGCCGCCGGCATCACGCCGGGCACGTCGGCGGGCTACGCCACGGTCGCGTTCTGATGGGCAGCGCCCGCGCGCGCCTGCTGCCGGCGCTGCTGCTGGCGCTGGCCGGCAGTGCTGGCGCGGCCGGGGTGCGGATCAGCCCGACCCTGGTGCAACTGGCACCCGGCGAGACCAGCACCGAGATCTGGCTGAGCAATACCCAGGACCGCCACTGGCAGGCGCAGGTCACGGTGTACCGCTGGCGGCAGAGCGACGGGATGGACGACCTGGAGAGCACCGACGAGGTCCGCGCCAGCCCGCAGTCGATCGACATCCCCGCGCAGGGGCGGCAACTGCTGCGGCTGGTGCGTACCGGCCCTGCGAGCGCCAACGAAGGCGCCTACCGCCTGGTGCTGGAGGAACGCACCGCCCCACCCGACACCGGCGCGCCTGCCACGCAGGCCGCTCCGTTGCTGCTGCGCTATTCCACGCCGGTGTTCCTGAGCCCTGCGGACCCGGCAGCCGCACCGCGCCTCAGCGCCCACCTGATCGCCGGCGCGCGCGGGCCGGAGCTGGTGGTGCACAACCGCGGCAGCGCCCATGCCCGGCTCAGCGACCTGAGCTTCGTCGGCGCCGACGGCCGCATCCAGACCCTGTTCCCCAGCCTCGCCGGCTACATCCTGGCCGGCGACTACAAGCGCTGGCCGCTGCCGCCCGCCGCGACCGCGCCCGGCGGCCGCTTCGCGGCCAGGCTCGACGACCAGGCGCCACTGCAGGCTCTGCCGGCCGAGTGAACCGCCCGGCGCATTGCGCCACCGCCGTCCGCCAGGTATAGTGCGCGGCTTCGTCGTGCCTGTCATCGGCCGATGGACCGTCCACGCCGGACGCACCGGCGAATTCACACCTGCCGCCATCGCCCGTGCCGGGGTGCTCCGCAAGGAGTTCGGCCACGGAGGCGGCAGGGAGGCCCAACCCCGGAATCGTCGTGCGGCCCGCAAGGCCGCCGTCATGCGCGCGCTTCACCCATTCCTGCCCGCGCACGGCCGGTTCCCCATCAGGAGTCACTGCAATGCCCCAGGTCACCATGCGTCAGATGCTGGAAGCCGGCGTCCACTTCGGCCACCAGACCCGCTACTGGAACCCCAAGATGGCGCCGTACATCTTCGGCGCGCGCGGCAAGATCCACATCATCAACCTCGAGAAGACGGTTCCGCTGTTCAACGACGCGATGAACTTCATCTCCAGCGTCGCGCAGAAGCGCGGCACCATCCTGTTCCTGGGCACCAAGCGCAGTGCCCGCGACGCGGTGAAGGAAGAAGCCGAGCGTTGCGGCCAGCCGTTCATGACCCAGCGCTGGCTGGGCGGCACGCTGACCAACTTCCGCACCGTCAAGCAGTCGGTGGCGCGCCTGAAGGAGCTGGAAGCGGCCGAAACCGACGGCACCTTCGACAAGCTGGTCAAGCACGAAGTGCTGACCCTGCGCCGCGAGCGCGACAAGCTGGAAGCCTCGCTGGGCGGCATCAAGGAAATGAACCGTCTGCCCGACGCCCTGTTCGTCATCGACATCGGCCATGAAGACATCGCCATCAAGGAAGCCAAGAAGCTCGGCATCCCGGTGATCGCGGTGGTCGACACCAACTACAACCCGGACCTGGTCGACTACGCCATCCCGGGCAACGACGACGCCATCCGCGCCGTGCAGCTGTACGCCCGTGCCGCCGCCGACGCCGTGCTGGAAGGCAAGGCCGCTGCGCCGAACGCCGCCAGCGTGCGCGAGGAAGAGTTCGCCGAGGGCGGCGACGACAAGGGCCGCGGCCCGCGCAAGAACGGCAAGAAGGCCGAAGAGACCGCTCCCGCCGCCGAGTAACCGGCGCGCCATGCGGCTGCGCGATCATGCGCAGCCGCCGCCCGGCGCGTTCGGCGCGCCCGGCTTCGCGAGCGCCGCCTGCGGCGCCCGCTTCCCAGATCTACCGGCCGGCCGCAAGCCGGCCTTTTCCCACCTTTCGTGAGGACATCCCGTGGAAATCACTGCTTCCCTGGTCAAGGAACTGCGCGAGCGCACCGGCGCCGGCATGATGGAGTGCAAGAAGGCGCTCACCGAGAACGCCGGCAACATCGACAACGCCGCCGAGTGGCTGCGCAAGTCGGGCCTGGCCAAGGCCGACAAGAAGGCCGACCGCGTCGCCGCCGAAGGCCGCATCGCGATGGCCCAGGACGGCGGCAAGGCGGTCCTGGTCGAAATCAACTCCGAGACCGACTTCGTCGCCAAGGACAACAACTTCCTTGCCTTCACCGACGCAGTCGTCCAGGCCGCCCTGGCCTCCGGCGCCGCCGACGTCGAAGCACTGAAGAGCGCCAAGCTGCCCAGCGGCGAGACCGTCGAGGAAGCCCGTGCCGCGGTCATCGCCAAGGTCGGCGAGAACGTGCAGGTGCGCCGCCTGGTGCGCATCGACAGCGCCAACAACGTCGCCGCCTACGTGCACGGCGGCCGCATCGGCGTGCTGGTCGAGGTCAAGGGCGGCGACGCCGACCTGGCCCGCGGCATCGCCATGCACATCGCGGCGATGAACCCGCCGCACGTCAAGGCGTCCGACGTCCCGGCCGAGTTCGTGGCCAAGGAAAAGGAAATCGAGCTGGCCAAGATGTCGGAGAAGGACAAGGCCAAGCCGGCCGACATCCTGGAGAAGATCATCAGCGGCAAGATCGCCAAGATCGTCAACGAGGTCACCCTGTACGGCCAGCCCTACGTGCTGAACACCGACCAGACCGTGGAGCAGGCGGTGAAGGCCGCCGGCGCCGACGTGGTCGGCTTCCAGCGCCTGGCGGTGGGCGAAGGCATCGAGAAGGTGGTGGAAGACTACGCCGCCGAAGTGATGAAGCAGGCCGGCCTGGCCTGATCCCGCTCCCGGGAAGAAAAGAGCCGCGCTTGTCGCGGCTTTTTTTTTACGGGTGTACGCTGCGCAGGCCGGGACAGGCCGCTCCCCCACCTCTCATTCCATGCCGTATCGGAAGTGCATGCATCCTGAACTCGAAGCGATCCTGAGTCACTCCCGCGACCTGCCCTCGCCCCCCGGCGTTGCCTTGCGCATCATCGAACTGGCGCAGGATGCGGACGTGGACCTGGCCGCGACCGCCGATGCGATCGCCATGGACATGGCATTGAGCGCGCGCATGCTGCGCATCGCCAATTCCCCGCTGTACGCCAGCCGGCGCCGCGTCGACAACCTCGGCCAGGCGCTGACCATGCTCGGCCTCAACGCCGCGCTGAGCCTGGCGTTGGGCTTTTCGATGGTGCAGAGCCTGCGCGGCGGCACCGGCGAGCCGCAGGAACGGCTGTGGCGACGCAGCGTGCTGGCGGCACTGGCCAGCCGCCTGCTCGGCCAGGCCGCGGGGTTGCGCAAGCACGAGGAACTGATGCTGGCCGGGCTGCTGCAGGACATGGGCGCACTGGCCCTGCTGCACGTCTGCCACGACCAGTACGCCGCCCTGCTGCACGAGGCGGCCGGCGATCCGCAACGGCTGAGCGCGCTGGAGCGCGAGCACCTGGGCGCCGACCGCGCCGAGGTCGGCGCCTGGCTGGCGCACAAGTGGAAGCTGCCCGCCTACCTGCAGCGCAGTATCGGCAGCGGCGGCACTGCCGGCGCCGCGACCGAGCCCTTCGACATCTGCGTGCGCCTGTCCGGCGCCGTCGCCGACATCTGGCTCAGCGACGATCCCGAAGCCGCGCGCACCCACGCCATGCAGTGCGCCTATCGCGACCTGCAACTGGACAGCCGCCGTTTCGACGAGGTGGTGGGCCACATCGCCGAGGCGCTGCCGGCGGTCAGCCCGATCTTCGATGTGCGCATCGCGCAGCCGGAGCGGGTCGACGCGATCATCAGCCATGCCCGCGAACTGATGGTGCTGCGCAACCTGCGCGAAGTGCAGGAAGCCAACCGCGTGCGCCAGCGCGCCGACGAGTACGAGCAGCACGCACGGCGCCTGGCCGAACAGGCCAGCCGCGACGCGCTCACCGGCGTGTTCAACCGGCACCAGCTGGACACTTTGCTCAAGCAGCAGTTCGAACTGGCCAATCGCCACGACTGGCCGCTGTCGGTGGCCTTCATCGACCTGGACGATTTCAAGAAGATCAACGACGCGCACGGGCACCTGGTCGGCGACCAGGTCCTGCGCGCATTCGCGCAGACCCTGCAGCCGATGCTGCGCGCCAGCGACACCGTGGCGCGCTTCGGCGGCGAGGAATTCCTGGTGCTGTTGCCCAACACCGGCGAAGAGGCCGCGCTGGGCGTGATGCGGCGCATCCTCGCTGAGATCGCGCAGCGGCCTATGGCCGACACCAAGCAGGGGCCGCTGCACATCAGCTTCTCCGCGGGCGTGGCCACCCAGGGCGGCCGCGAGCGTTTCAACAGCGCGCAGGAACTGCTGCAGGCGGCCGACGACATGCTGTACAGCGCCAAGCACGGCGGTCGCAATCGCGTCACCGCGCGTTCGTCCGGCGAGGCGCAACGCTGAAGCATCGCCGGCGGCACAGACGCGCTGGCGCGCATCGGCTAAAATCGTGTGGTTTGCCCGTCATCCCCCAACGAGGTCGCCATGTCCCAGCTCGCCTATCGCCGTATCCTGTTGAAACTGTCCGGCGAAGCGCTGATGGGAGACGGGGACTACGGCATCGACCCGAAGATCATCAATCGCCTTGCCCATGAGGTGATCGAGGCGCAGCAGGCCGGCGCGGAAGTGGCGCTGGTGATCGGCGGCGGCAACATCTTCCGCGGCGCCGGCCTGGCCGCCAACGGCATGGACCGGGTCACCGGCGACCACATGGGCATGCTCGCCACCGTCATCAACGCGTTGGCGATGCAGGACGCGCTGGAGAAGCTCGGCGCCAAGGTGCGAGTGATGAGCGCGATCAAGATCAACGACGTGTGCGAGGACTTCATCCGCCGCCGTGCGATCCGCCACCTGGAAAAGGGCCGCATCGCGATCTTCGCCGCCGGCACCGGCAACCCCTTCTTCACCACCGACTCCGGCGCCGCGCTGCGCGCGATCGAGATCGGTGCCGACCTGCTGCTGAAGGCGACCAAGGTCGACGGCGTGTACGACAAGGATCCGAAGAAGCACGCCGACGCCGTGCGCTTCGACAGCCTGACCTACGACGAAGTCATCGCCCGCAATCTGGAAGTGATGGACACCGCCGCCTTCGCCCTGGCCCGCGACAGCGACCTGCCGCTGCGCATCTTCAACATGGGCCAGCCCGGCGAACTGCTGAAGATCCTGCGCGGCGCCGAGATCGGCACGTTGGTGAAGGGACGGGGCTGAAAAGCCGGGAATGGGGAATCGGGATTAGGGAATCGCAGAGCCTTGCGCACTGCAGCATTGGCGCTGGCCACGATTCCCCGCCACATTGGCGTTCAGTTGGGCGCGCCGGAATCCGCCCTTGCCATTCCCCATTCCCGATTCCCCACTCCCGGCAGGCTATAATCGTCCGATTCAGATTCAGCACGGACACCGGCGATGCTCAACGAAATCAAGCAAGACGCACAGACCCGCATGGCCAAGAGCATCGACGCGCTGCGTCATGCGCTCATCAAGGTGCGCACCGGCCGCGCGTCGACCGCCTTGGTCGAGCACCTGAAGGTCAACTACTACGGCTCGGACATGCCGCTGAGCCAGGTCGCCAGCGTGGCCGTCGCCGACGCCCGCTCGCTGACCATCACCCCGTGGGAAAAGCAGATGGTCGGCGCGGTCGAGAAGGCGATCCTGGCCTCGGACCTGGGCCTGACCCCGAACACCGCCGGCACCACCATCCGCCTCAACCTGCCCGCGCTCACCGAGGAGCGCCGCCGCGAGCTGTCCAAGGTCGTGCACGGCGAAGGCGAGGACACCAAGGTCGCGATCCGCAACATCCGCCGCGACGCCAACCAGCAGGTCAAGGATCTGCTGAAGGACAAGAAGGTCACCGAGGACGAGGCCCGCGCCAGCGAGGACGACATCCAGAAGCTGACCGACAAGGCGATCAAGGACGTGGACGACGTGGTCAAGGGCAAGGAACAGGAACTGATGGCGGTCTGAGCCTGCGCCTGCCGGCCATGCCTTCCGACCCCATCCCCATGTCCCTGCCCCGCCACCTGGCCATCATCATGGATGGCAACGGCCGCTGGGCGCAGCGCCGCCGCCGGCCGCGCGTGATCGGCCACCGCGCCGGCGCCCGCGCGGTCAACCGCACCATCGACTTCTGCCTGGAGCGCGGCATCGGCGCGCTGACCCTGTTCGCCTTTTCCAGCGAGAACTGGGGGCGCCCGCAGGAGGAAGTGGACGCGTTGATGAAGCTGTTCCTGCACGCGCTCGACCGCGAGGTCGAGGAACTGCAGCGGCGCGGCGTGCGCGTGCGCTTCATCGGCGACCGCGCGCGCTTCGCGCCGTCGCTGTGCGAGCGCATGGCCCAGGCCGAGGCGCGCACCCGCGACAACCAGGCGCTGCACCTGTCGATCGCCGCCAGCTACGGCGGCCGCCAGGACATCGCCCTGGCCGCGCGCGCGCTGGCCGAGGACGTCGCCGCCGGACGCCTGCGCCCGGAGCAGATCGACGAGGACGCGCTGTCGGCGCGCATGGCGCTGGCCGACCTGCCGCCGCCGGACCTGTTCATCCGCACCGGCGGCGACCTGCGCATCAGCAACTTCCTGCTGTGGCAGCTGGCCTATACCGAACTGTGGTTCACCGAGACCCTCTGGCCCGAGTTCGGCCCCGAGGTGCTGCAACAAGCCCTGGACGACTACGCCCGCCGCGAGCGGCGTTTCGGCCTCACCAGCGCGCAGGTCGCCGAAGCGGCGACGGAGAACGTTTCCGCATGACCCGTACCCGCGTCATCGCCGCGCTGATCATGGCCCCGCTGGCCATCTGCGCCATCCTGCTGCTGCCGACCCAGTGGCTGGTCGCGCTGGCCGCCCTGATCTTCCTGATCGGCCTGTGGGAATGGCTGAAGCTGGCCGAGGTCGACGACACCCTGCCGCGCACCATCCTGCTGATGCTCAACCTGCTGCTGATGGTGTTGCTGGTGTGGGCCTCGGCCGGCTCGCTGGTGCTGTTCCAGCTGACCACCCTGATCGGCGCCGGCTGGTGGTGCGTGGCCTTGCTGTGGCTGGGCTTCTACCGCTTCGGCTCCGACCACGCCACCTACGCGCGGGTGTTCAAGCTCGCCGCCGGCACCCTGGCGATCGTGCCGGCCTGGGCGGCGCTGGGCCTGATCCACGCCAGCGAGCCGAACGGCCACCGCTGGCTGCTGACCGCGCTGGCGACGGTGTGGGCCGCCGATTCCGGCGCCTATTTCGCCGGCCGCCAGTTCGGCAAGCACAAGCTGGCGCCGCGGATCAGCCCCAACAAGACCGTGGAAGGCCTGGTCGGCGGCCTGCTGGCCGGCCTGATCGTGGCCGCCGGTTTCGGCTGGCTGGCCGGGGTGACCCTGCCGCACCTGCCCGGGCTGCTGATCGTGGCCGCGGTCAGCGTGCTGGCCTCGGTGGTCGGCGACCTGTTCGAGAGCCTGCTCAAGCGCCACGTCGGCGCCAAGGACTCGGGCAACGTGATTCCCGGTCACGGCGGCGTGCTGGACCGGATCGACGGCGTGCTGGCGGCGCTGCCGATCTTCGCGCTGGGCAAGGACATCTTCGGGTTCTGAGCCAGTGAACACGCAACGCAGAAAGACCCCAGCGGTCCGCACCATCGCCGTGCTCGGCGCCACCGGCTCGATCGGCGCCTCGGCGCTGGACGTGATCGCGCGCCATCCGCAGCGCCTGCGCGCCGGCGTGCTCGCGGCCGGGCGCAACGTCGACGCGCTGCTGGCGCTGTGTGCCACGCACCGCCCCGCGCATGCGGTGATCGCCGATCAGGCGCTGTACCCGGCGCTGCGCGACGGCCTGCGCGCGGCCGGGCTGTCGACCCAGGCGCATGCCGGCGACGCCGCACTGGACCAACTGGTGGCCAGCGACGCCTGCGACAGCGTGGTCGCCGCGATCGTCGGCGCGGCCGGCCTGGCCTCGACCCTGGCCGCGGCCCGCGCCGGCAAGCGCCTGCTGCTGGCCAACAAGGAAGCGCTGGTGCTGGCCGGCGAACTGGTCACCGCCGCGGCGGCCGCGGCCGGCGCCGAGATCATCCCGATCGACAGCGAGCACAACGCCATCTTCCAGTGCCTGCGCTCGCGCCAGACCGGCGCCGAAGTCCGGCGGGTGCTGCTGACCGCCTCCGGCGGCCCGTTCCGCGGCTGGGACCGCGCGCGCCTGCAGGCGGTGACCCCGGTGCAGGCCGTGGCGCACCCGAAGTGGTCGATGGGGCCGAAGATCTCCGTCGATTCGGCGACGTTGATGAACAAGGGCCTGGAAGTGATCGAGGCCCACCATCTGTTCGCGCTGGCGCCCGAGCGCATCGAGGTGCTGGTGCACCCGCAGAGCCTGGTGCATTCGCTGGTCGAGTTCATCGACGGTTCGACCCTGGCGCAGATGGGCCTGCCGGACATGCGCACCACCCTGGCGGTGGGCCTGGGCTGGCCGGACCGCATCGCCTCCGGGGTCGCCGGGCTGGACCTGCTGACGCAGGGGCGGCTGGATTTCGAGGCGCCGGACCTGGACGCTTTCCCCTGCCTGGGCCTGGCCTGGGGCGCGATGCAGGCCGGCGGCAGCGCCCCGGCGATCCTGAACGCGGCCAACGAAGTGGCTGTTTCAGCCTTTCTTCAGGGCCGGATCGGTTTCCTATCGATTCCTGCGCTGGTCGAGAACGCCCTGACCGAGCTGCCTGCGGTCGCGGCCGATTCCCTGGACGCGTTGCTGGCGGCGGATGCGCACTCGCGCAAGATCACCGAACTCGCCATTGCCCGCCACTTCGCCCATGCTTGATCCCCACGCCGCCATGAGCCACGCGCATGGGTAATGTCGTCGGCTCCATCTGGTGGATGCTGGTCAGCCTGGGCATCCTGGTGACCTTCCACGAGTTCGGCCATTTCTGGGTCGCCCGCCGCTGCGGGGTCAAGGTGCTGCGCTTCTCGGTGGGCTTCGGCAAGCCGCTGTGGTCGCGCTACGACCGCCACGGCACCGAGTTCGCGATCGCCGCGATTCCGCTCGGCGGCTACGTGAAGATGCTCGACGAACGCGAGGGCGAGGTGGCCCCGGCCGAGCGCGCGCAGGCCTTCAACAACAAGAGCGTGTGGCAGCGCATCGCCATCGTCGCCGCCGGCCCGATCGCCAACCTGATCCTGTGCGTGGCGTTCCTCTGGGCGATGTTCGTGATCGGCAAGCAGGACTACGCGCCCATCGTCGGCCGCGCCGAGGGCCTGGCGCAGCAGGCCGGGTTCCAGCCCGGCGAGCGCATCGTCCGCGTCGGCGACCGCGACGTCGCCACCTGGAGCGAGGCCGCCATGCAGTTGACCGTCGCCGCCATGGACCGCGAGGACGTGCCGGTGCAGACCGAGGACGCGCAGGACGGCGCCAGCCATACCCGGACCCTGCGCCTGTCGCAGTTGCCGGTCGGCTTCGACGAGCAGCAGGTGCCGGCCCTGGCCGGCCTGACCTGGCGCTTCACCCTGCAGCCGGCAGTGATCGCCAACGTCACCGCCGGCTCGGCCGCCGACGGCGTGCTGCGCCCCGGCGACCGCGTGCTGGCGGTGGACGGCACCCCGATCACCAGCGCCGACCAGGTCGCACCACAGGTGCAGGCCCTGGGCCGCGGCGGCGGCAACGGCCTGATCGAGGTCGAGCGCAACGGCGAGCGCCTGGCCCTGGACGTCCATCTCAAGCAGGCCGCCGGCCCCGGCGCGCCGCGCTGGACGCTGGGCGTGGCCATCGGCGAGCAGCGCCGCCCGGCCTACGACGCCACCCTGCGCTACGGCCCGCTGGCGGCGATCCCGGTCGCCTTCCGCGAGACCGGCCGGCTGGCCGGCGACACGCTCGGCATCCTGCGCCGCATGCTGACCGGCGAGGCCTCGCTGAAGAACGTGTCCGGCCCGATCACCATCGCCAAGGTCGCCAACGTCTCGGCCAAGCAGGGCCCGGACTGGTTCCTGAATTTCCTGGCGCTGCTGTCGCTGAGCCTGGCGATCATGAACCTGCTGCCGATCCCGATCTTGGACGGCGGGCACTTGCTGTATTACCTTATCGAGTTGGTCAAGGGCAGCCCGCTGAGCGAGCGCGCCATGGCGGCGGGGCAATTCGTGGGCCTGACGTTGCTGGCAGGACTGATGGGGTTGGCGTTCTACAACGACCTCTTCGGCCAGGCCCTGCGATGACCCGCGCCGATCCACTCGACCCGCTGTCGTCTTGCGCCGGCGCCCATGCAACAACGATATCGACCTCTACCGGACGTGACATGACGAGATTTCCCACTCGCCGCCTGCTTGCCCTCGCCCTCGCCGCCAGCCTCAGCCTGCCGGCCCTGGCCCAGGTAGCGGAGCCCTTCACCGCCAGCGACATCCGCGTAGACGGGCTGCAACGCATTTCGTCCGGCACCGTGTTCACCTATCTGCCGGTGGAACGCGGCGACACCGTGGACGAGGCCAAGGTCGCCGAGGCGATCCGTGCCCTGTACCGCACCGGCTTCTTCGAGGACGTGCGCGTCGACCGCCAGGGCAACATCCTGGTGGTCACGGTCAAGGAGCGCCCGGCGATCAACAAGCTGACCGTCACCGGCAACAAGGACATCAAGAGCGAGGAACTGCTCAAGGGCCTGTCCGACATCGGCCTCAGCGAAGGCGGCACCTTCGACCGGCTGAGCCTGGACCGGGTGACCCAGGAGCTGACCCGCCAGTACAACAACCGCGGCAAGTACAACGTCGAGATCACCCCGACGGTGAGCCCGCTGGACCGCAACCGCGTCGACGTGGCCATCGCGATCAAGGAAGGCAAGGCGGCCAAGATCCGCCACGTCAACCTGATCGGCACCGAGAAATTCCTCAACAAGGACATCCTGGAGAACTGGGAGTCGCGCGAGCACAACTGGCTGTCCTGGTACCGCCGCGACGACCAGTACTCCAAGGAAAAGCTGTCCGGCGACCTGGAGAAGCTCAACTCCTGGTACCTGGACCGCGGCTACGTCGACTTCAGCGTCGACTCCACCCAGGTGGCGATCAGCCCCGACAAGCGCGACATGTACCTGACCGCCGGCATCACCGAAGGCGAGCAGTACAAGATTTCCGACATCAAGGTCACCGGCGACACCATCCTGCCCCAGGAAGAGATCGAGAAGCTGGTGATCCCCAAGGCCGGCGACACCTTCTCGCGTGCGCTGCTGGAATACAGCTCCGACGCGATCACCAACACCCTGAGCAACATCGGCTACGCCTTCGCCAAGGTCACCCCGATCCCGACCACCGACCGCGAGAAGCGCACGGTGGCGGTGAACCTGCAGGTGACGCCGGGCCCGCGCGTGTCGGTGCGGCGCATCGTGTTCCGCGGCAACACCCGCACCTCCGACGAAGTGCTGCGCCGCGAAATGCGCCAGTTCGAGGACACCTGGTACTCGCAGGCGGCGATCGATCGCTCCAAGATCCGCCTGCAGCGCCTGGGTTATTTCGAGTCGGTGGACGTGGAAACCCCGCCGGTGCCGGGCAGCAACGACAAGGTCGACGTGGTCTACAACGTCAAGGAGACCACCTCGGGCAGCTTTACCTTCGGCCTCGGCTATTCGCAGACCTACGGCGTCACCACCTCGGTGCAGCTGTCGCAGAACAACTTCCTCGGCGGCGGCAACCGCGTCGCGGTGGACGCCTCGCGCAGCAGCTACCAGGAGCGCTACGCGTTCTCCTACACCAATCCGTTCTTCACCGACGACGGCGTGTCGCTGGGCTACAACCTGTCCTGGCGCAAGCTGGACTACTCCGACTTCGGCACCGCGCAGTACAACAGCACCAACGGCGCGGCGCAGGTGATCTTCGGCGTGCCGATCACCGAGACCGACAGCGTCTCGCTGATGTTCGGCGTGGACAGCAACCAGATCACCACCTATCCGGGCTTCACCCCGCAGGCGATCATCAACTACATCGACGCGATCGGGACCAAGACCTTCCACGCCTGGCGCAGCGAGCTCGGCTGGGCGCGCGACACCCGCAACGACTACTTCATGCCCACCCGCGGCATGTACCAGCGTGTGGGCCTGGAAGCCACCCTGCCCGGTTCGACCGTGGAGTACTGGAAGCTCAACTACCAGATCTCCAAGTACTGGCCGATCTCGCCGGCGCTGGTGCTCAACACCCGCGCGGAGTTCGGCTACGGCGACAGCTACGGCAGCGACGTGTCGCGCGACATCTGCGGCACCTACACCAGCGATGCGCAAGGCACGACGACCTACAACCCGCAGGCCTGCAACGGCTCCAACCTGATCCGCAGCGTCACCGCCTCGGGCCTGCCGTTCTACGAGAACTTCTACGCCGGCGGCACCAACTCGGTCCGCGGCTTCGAGGACAACACCCTCGGCCCGCGCTCGGAGGCCACCGCCTCGTACCGCCGCGGCCAGCCGCTGGGCGGCTCGTTCAAGACCGTGGGCTCGGCGGAAATGTACTTCCCGAAGCTGTTCGACAGCCCGTCGGCGCGCATTTCGGCGTTCGTGGACGTCGGCAACGTGTTCAATGGCGTGGACAACTTCAAGTCCAACCAGTTGCGCGCCTCCACCGGTATCGCCCTGCTGTGGCGGGCCCCGGTCGGCCCGATCTCGATCAGCTATGCGATTCCGTTGAAGAAGGAAGACAACGACGAGATCGAGCGCCTGCAGTTCACCTTTGGTGGGCAGTTCTAAAAGAACTGCCCACCCGCTGCCAGGGCTGCGCCCTGGCAGCCAGGTTTTCGCTGCGCGAAAACCTGCTGGGGCTTGGCTTGCCGAATCCCCGCGCCTTCGGCGCGCCCCGAGCGCGTCACCGCATTCGCGCTGACGCCCCACGATTCGCATTGCGAATCGCGGGCCCCGGCTCATCACTCTCCGAATCCCCGCGCCTTCGGCGCGCCCCCTTTACCAAAGGGGGCTTTGCTCCAGTCGGTTGATCGTGACCTGTCCGGGATAGCGTTGCGAGAGCGGCGCGCTCGCCCTACGCGGGCGTACGTATGACCGTGCTGGTGGCACACGGTAGAATCTCCCGGTGAATACTTCGACCTATACCGCTGACGAGATCGCCGAGCGTTTCGGCCTGCAGGTGCATGGCGACGGCAGCGTCGCGGTGCGCGGCGTGGCCACGCTGGCGCAGGCCGGCCCGGGACAGCTCAGCTTCCTGGCCAATCCCCGCTATCGTGCGCAACTGGCCGACAGCACTGCGGCGATCGTGGTGCTGCGTGCCGACGATGCCGAGGCCGCGCCCGGCACCGCGCTGATCGCGCGCGATCCGTATGTCGCCTTCGCCAAGATCGCCGCGCTGTTCGACGTAGCCCCGCTGCGGCCGCCCGGCATCCATCCCAGCGCCAGCATCGATCCCAGTGCGCAGGTCGCGGCCAGCGCGCACATCGGCGCGTTCGTCAGCATCGGCGCGCGCAGCGTGGTCGGCGAGGGCTGCGTGATCGGCCCCGGCTGCGTGATCGGCGAAGACTGCCAGGTCGGCGCCGGCAGCGAACTGATCGCCCGCGTCACCCTGGTCACCCGGGTGCGTCTGGGCCAGCGCGTGCGCGTGCATCCCGGCGCGGTGCTCGGCGCCGACGGCTTCGGCTTGGCGATGGACGCCGGCCGCTGGATCAAGGTGCCGCAGCTCGGCGGCGTCCGCATCGGTGACGATTGCGAGATCGGCGCCAACACCTGCGTGGACCGCGGCGCGCTGGAAGACACCACCCTCGAAGAAGACGTGCGCCTGGACAACCTGGTGCAGGTCGCGCACAACGTGCACATCGGCGCGCACAGCGCCATCGCCGGCTGCACCGGCATCGCCGGCAGCGCCAAGATCGGCCGCTACGTGATGCTCGGCGGCGCGGTCGGCGTGGTCGGCCACCTGGAGATCTGCGACAAGGTCGTGGTCACCGGGAAGTCGGTCGTGCGCAACTCCATCCACGAGCCGGGCGAGTACTCGTCCGGCACCCCATTGACCGACAACCGCACGTGGCGCAAGAACGCCGCGCGCTTCAAACAGCTCGATGCCCTGGCCCGTCGCATCCTGTCTGTCAGCAAGGAGAAGGAATGAGCCACGATCAGCCCCTGCCGGACGCCACCCTGCCGGACATCAACCAGATCCGCGCACTGCTCCCGCACCGCTACCCGTTCCTGCTGGTGGACAAGGTGGTCTCGCTGGATTTCGAGAACCGCCGGATCGTCGCGCACAAGAACGTCAGCATCAACGAGCCGTATTTCCAGGGCCATTTCCCCGGCCAGCCGATCATGCCCGGCGTGCTGATCATCGAGGCGCTGGCGCAGGCCGGCGGCATCCTGACCCAGCTGGCGATGGGCCGCGACGCGCAGTCCAAGCTGTTCTACATGGTCAAGGTCGACAACGCCCGCTTCAACAGTCAGGTGGTGCCCGGCGACGTGCTGGAGCTGCATGTGGAAATCAAGCGGGTGATCCGCAACATGGCGGTGTACTACGGCGAGGCCAAGGTCAACGGCAAGGTCGTGGCCTGCGCCGAAGTGCTGTGCGCCGGCACCCGCGAATGACCCTGGCAGGAGACCTGCGATGAGCGCCAACGCTCCCCTGATTCACCCCTCCGCGATCATCGATCCCGGCGCGAAACTCGCCGCCGACGTGCGCGTCGGCGCCTTCACCGTGATCGGCGCCGAGGTGGAGATCGGCGAAGGCTGCGAGATCGGCTCGCATTGCAGCATCGTCGGCCCGACCCGGCTCGGCCGCGACAACCGCCTGGTCGGCCACGTCGCGCTCGGCGGCGACCCGCAGGACAAGAAGTTCGCCGGCGAACGCACCGAACTGGTGATCGGCGACCGCAACGTGATCCGCGAGTTCGTCACCGTCAGCCGCGGCACCGGCAGCGGCGGCGGCATCACCCGCGTGGGCAGCGACAACTGGTTCCTCGCCTACACCCACGTCGCCCACGACTGCATCGTCGGCAACCATTGCGTGTTCTCCAACAACACCACCCTGGCCGGGCACGTGGAAGTGGGCGACCACGTGATCATCAGCGGCTTCGCCGGCGCGCACCAGTTCTGCCGCATCGGCGATCACGCCTTCCTCGGCATGGGCGCGCTGATCAACGGCGACGTGCCGCCGTTCACCATGGTCGGCGGCAATTCGCTGGGGCGCCCGCGCGGCATCAACAGCGAAGGGCTGAAGCGCCGCGGCTTCGATCCCGAGCGCGTGGCCGCGATCAAGCGCGCCTACCGCGCGCTGTACGTGGCCGGCCTGCCGCTGGCCGAGGCCAAGCACCAGTTGGCGGTGCTGGCCGAAGGCAGCGAGGACGTGCGCGCGATGCTGGAGTTCATCGAATCCAGCGAGCGGCCGTTGTTGCGATGAATGCCGGGAATGGGGAATGGGGAATGG
>NZ_NMPP01000048.1:0-86374 GCF_009192885.1 Xanthomonas sp. LMG 12462
TGATCGGCGCTGGGCCCGGTCCTGCCTTGTCGATGCGAGTTCACGCCCGGGGCGGACTCTGGATACCGTTCGGACACACAAGGGCCAGCATGTGGAGGGCGGAGCCGATCTACGATGCAAGCTCGAAGCTTTAGGAGCGACTGGACCTCCCACACCTCCTCCGATGATCAGTCGGAAGACATGACGCCTGTTTAGGGGCGACATGTCCAGATACAAGGAGCGGCTTCAGCCGCGATGGGCTTGACCGGGAACGCCCCGTCGCGGCTGAAGCCGCTAACGCTGGATCCGGTGCGATTGCGGCAGAAACCGGTGCTGAGAGGCGCCGCTAGTCGCCGGTCCCGCCCGCGCGGCCGCGCAGCTTGTCCAGCCGATCCAGCAGGCCGATCCAGAACGCCGCCGGCAGCTCGGCGACCAGCGGCACGCTGAAGCACCAATCGTTGACGAAGGCGGCGCACTTGACTGCGTCCTTCTCGGTCATCAGCACCGGCAGTTCGCTGCCGAAGGCCAGATCCGCGGCGCGGTACTGGTGGTGGTCGGGAAAGGCATGCGGGACCACGCCGATGCCCTGCGCGCGCAGCATGTCGAAGAAGCGCTGCGGGTGGGCGATGCCGGCCACGGCGTGCACGCGCTGGCCGGCGAAGCTGCGCAACGGCCGCGCACGGCCGCCGTGCAACGGTTGCGCGCTGTCGATGCGCAGGCGCATCGCCCATTCGCCGAAGCCGACTTCGAGCGCGCCGCTGTCGCTGGCCTGTCCCAGATTGACGACCCGGAAATCGCATTCGTTGCCGCGCGCCACCGGCTCGCGCAGCGGCCCGGCCGGCAGCAGGCGGCCGTTGCCGTAGCGGCGCTGGCCGTCCACCACCTCGATCTCGATGTCGCGCTGCAGCCGGTAATGCTGCAGGCCGTCGTCGCAGACCACGATGTCGCAGCCGGCCTGCAGCAGCGCGCGCGCCGCGGCCACGCGGTCGCGGTCCACCCGCACCGGCACGCCGGTCTTGCGCGCGATCAGCACCGGCTCGTCGCCGCCCTGCTCGGCCGAGGTGCCCGGCTCGATCCAGCGCGGCTCCTGCGGCTGGCTGCGGCCGTAGCCGCGGCTGGCCACGCCCGGGCTCCAGCCGGCGTCGCGCAGGCGCTGCACCAGGGCGATGGTCAACGGCGTCTTGCCGGTGCCGCCGGCGGTCAGATTGCCCACCACCACCACCGGCGCGGCGATGCTGTGGCGCTTGCGCCAGCCGCGACGGTACAGCGCGCGGCGCAACGCGATCGCCGCCGCGTACAGCGGGGTCAGCACGCGCGCGTACAGCGGCGGCGAACCCGTGCCGTACCAATAGGCGGGGGTGTGCGGCCCGCGCTCGCTCATCCGAACTGCCTTTCGCGGAACTGCATGCTGTGCAGGTGCGCATACACCCCGCCCAGCGCCAGCAGCTCGCGGTGGGTGCCGCGCTCGACGATGCGGCCGTGGTCCATCACCAGCACCTGGTCGGCGTGTTCGATGGTCGACAGGCGGTGGGCGATGACCAGCGTGGTGCGGTCGGGCATCAGCCGGTGCAAGGCGTCCTGCACCAGCCGCTCGGATTCGTTGTCCAGCGCCGCGGTAGCCTCGTCGAGGATCAGGATCGGCGCGTCCTTGAGCATGGCGCGGGCGATCGCCAGGCGCTGGCGCTGGCCGCCGGACAGGCGCCCGCCCTTGGCCCCGACCTGCGACTGCAGGCCGTCCGGCAGGTGCTCGACGAACTCCATCGCGTTGGCATCGGCGATCGCCTGCTGCAATTGCGCCGGGCCGGCCTCGCGCATCTCGCCGTAGGCGACGTTCTCGGCGATGCTGCCATCGAACAGCATCACCTGCTGGCCGACCAGGGCGATCTGCCGGCGCAGATCCTCCAGGCGGTACTCCTGCAGCGGATGGCCGTCGAGCAGGATCTGCCCGGACTGCGGGTCGTAGAAGCGCGGGATCAGCTTGACCAAGCTGGACTTGCCGCTGCCGGAGCGGCCGACGATGGCGGTGACGGTGCCGGGCTCGGCGACGAAGCTGACTTCGGCCAGCGCCGGCCGCGCCTGCCCCGGATAGGCGGCAGTGACCTCACGGAACTCGATCCGGCCCTGCGCGCGCTCGATGTGGCGGGTGCCGCTGTCCTGTTCCTCCGGCGCATCCAGCACCACGAACAGCCGCTGCGCCGAGGCGACGCCCCGCTGCAGCATGTTCTGCACGTTGGTGAGGTTCTTCAGCGCCGGGATGATCGCCATCATCGCGGTCATCAGCGAGACGAACTCGCCGGCGGTCAGGCGCCCGGCCAGCGCCTCGTGGCCGGCGATCAGCAGCAGCGCGGCCAAGCCGATCGCGCCCAGCAACTGCACCGCGGCCGAGGAGATGCCGCGGGTGGATTCGACCTTCATCGCCAGGTGCAGGTTGGTGTCGGCCAGGTGCTGGTAGCGCTCCATCTCGCTGGCGCGCGCGCCGTAGACCTTGACCTCCTGGTTGCCGGACAGGGCCTGCTCGGCGGACTGCATCAGCTCGGCGTTGCTCTCCTGGATGCGGTGGCTGACCCGCCGGTAGCGCTTGGCCACGCGGTCCATCACCCACGCCAACGGCGGCGCCACCAGCAGGATGGTCACGGTCACCGTCCAGCTGTACCACAGCATCACCGCCAGCGCGCCGACGATCTGCAGGGTCTGCTGCACCATCACCTTCATCGCGTCGACCGCGGCCTGCGCCACCTGCTCGCTGTCCGAACCCAGCCGCACCAGCATCGACGCCACCGGCTCGGCATCGAAGCGGCTGCCCGGCAGGCGAAGGTACTTGTCCAGCACGTTGACCCGGAAATCGCGGGAAATGCTCCGCGCCGCGCGCCCCATCGACATGTCGGTGACGTAGCCGGCGATACCGCGCAGCACGAACAGGCCGACGATCTGCAACGGCAGCCACATCGCCACCTCGCGGTTGCGGGCGATGAAGGTCTCGTCGGTAATCGGCTTCATCAGCGCCAGGAAGCCCGAGCCGGCCAGCGCTTCCAGCAGCGCGCCGACGGCGGCGATCAGCAGCAGGCCGCGGTAGCCGCCGGCATAGGACAACAGGCGGCGATAGGTCCGCCAGGGGGAATCCTGGACGGGCACGTCGGTGGGTACATTCACTTGGAGCTTCCGTCCCTGTTGACTTCGGGGGCAGTGGCGATGGCGATGCGGCGGAATCCGAGCTGGCCCAGCGCGTCCTGCGCGGTGACCACCGCCTGGTACGGCGTGCGCGCGTCGGCGCGCAGCAGCACCGGCTGCTCGCGGTCGTCGCCGGCGACCTGGGCGATGCTGCGCTTGACCGACTCCACGTCGGTGCGCAGCACTTCCTGGTCGTTGATGAAGTAATGCCCGTCGGCGTTGATCAGCACGCTCAGCGCGCGCGCCGGCGGCGGCGCGTTGCGGTCGCTGGCGTTGGGCAGCTGCAATTGCAGCATCGAACGCGCATCGAAGGTAGTGGTCACGACGAAGAAGATGATCAGCACCAGGATGACGTCGATCAACGGCACCAGGTCGATGTGCGGCTCGTCCTGGCCACGGTCGTCGCGGATCCGCACCGGCTCAGCCCTTGGCCGACGCGGCGTTCGACGCGGCGCCGCGTGCCGGCGCAACCGCACGGCCATGGCCGTCGAGCGCGTCGGTCAGGGCGGTGGCTTCCTGCTCCATCTCGATCACGTAGCCGGCGATGCGACCCTTGAAATGGCGATGGAAGATCAGCGCCGGCACCGCGATGATCATGCCGGTGGCGGTGCACACCAGCGCCTTGCCGATGCCGCCGGCGAGCTGGTTCACGTCGCCCAGGCCATGGTCGAGGATGCCGAGGAACATCTGGATCATGCCGACCACGGTGCCGAGCAGGCCGAGCAGCGGCCCGGCCGAGGCGATGGTGCCCAACGCGTTCAGGTAACGCTCCATGCGGTGCACGACGTGCCGGCCGGTGTCCTCGATGCGCTCGCGCACGATCTCGCGCGGACGGTTGCGCACATCCAGGCCGGCCGCGAGCAGCGCGCCCAGCGGCGAATTGCGCCGCAGCGATTCGATGTGGGTGGGGTCGAGCTTGCCGCGCGTGGCCCAGTTGCGCACTTCCTGGCCCAGTCCCGGCGGCAACACCTCGCTACGGCGCAGGCTCCAGAACCGCTCCAGGACGATCGCCAGCGCGACCACGCCCAACAGCAGCAATGGCACCATCGGCCAGCCACCGGCCTTGACCAGTTCCCACACGTCGCAACCCTCCGGCACGCTCGGCCGTTCGTTCACTGGCCGATAGGATAGCAGCCGCCCGCGCCCGCTCCGCCGCGTCCCACAGCCGCGCCCGCCAGGGCCGCCGCTCGCGCAGTTGCAGGCCGGCGCGCCCCAGCCACACGCGCAGCGCACCGCCCTGCGGCGTGCCGGCGACCTCGGCGCCGGCGGCCTGCCAGCGCGCCACCACGCCCGGATGCGGATGACCGAAGCGGTTGCCGTAGGCCGCCGACACCAGCACCAACCGCGCGCCAGTGGCGGCGACGAAGGCCGGCTGCGAGGAATGCGCGCTGCCGTGATGCGGCGCCACCACCACCTCGGCGCGCAGCGCCTGCGGCGCCTCGCGCAGCAGCGTGCGCTCGACCACGTCGCCGATGTCGCCGGCCAGCAACAGCGCGCCATGCGCGGTCTCCACGCGCAACACGCAGCTGGATTCGTTGCGCAGATAGGGAAAGTGCGGCGCCGGGTGCAGGAACCGGAACCGCACGCCATCCCATTCCCAGGCATCGCCGGTCACGCAGGGGCAATCCAGCGGCACCGGCGCGCCGGCCGGGGCCTGGACCAGGCCGATCGGCAGCGCCGCGCGTACCGCGGCCAGGCCACCGGCGTGATCGTTGTCGCCATGACTGATCACCGCGCGATCCAGCCGCGCCACGCCGAGCGCATGCAGCGCCGGGACCACCACCCGCTCGCCAGCGTCGTAGCCATCCTCGACCGCCGGCCCGGTGTCGTACAGCAGTTGATGGTGGGCGGTGCGGACCAGCAACGACAGCCCCTGCCCCACGTCGAACATCACCAGATCGACCTCGCCCGGTCGCGGTCGCTCCAGCGGCGGCCACAGCAAGGGCAACCACAGCAGCGCCGCCAGCGGCTTGCCCGGCACCGCGCGCGGCAGCAGCAGCCAGAACGCGCCCAGCAAGGCCAGCGGCAGCGCCCAGTCGCGCGCCTCCGGCAACCAGCGCAGGGCGAAGCGGCTCTCGCCCAGGGCGACGAACAACGGCCAGGTCAGGTCGAAGCAGGCCGCGGCCAGGCGCCACAGCCAGGCCCCGGCGCCGGCATGCAACGCCTCCAGCGCGGTGCCGAGCAAGGCCAGCGGGACCACCACCAGGCTCCACCACGGGATCGCCAGCAGGTTGGCCAGCGGCCCGACCAGCGAGGCCTGCCCGAACAGCATCGTGCTCACCGGCAGCAGGCCGACCGTGGCCACGCCCTGCGCGGTCAGGAAACTGCGTAGCGTCTCGCGCCAGCCGCGCCCGGCGTCGGGCATGCACCAGGCCAGCCAGGCGACGCCGAGGAAGCTCAGCCAGAAGCCGGCCGAGAGCACCGCCAGCGGGTCGCAGAGCAGCATGGCGATCGCCGCCAGCGCCAATGCGTCGACCACCCGCACCGGCCGCCGCCACAGCCGTGCCGCCACCACCACCGCGATCATCAGCGCGGTGCGCACGGTCGGCAGGGCCATGCCCGACACCAGGGTGTAGCCGCCGGCGCCGAGCAGCGCCAGCGCCGCCGCGGCCTGGCGGCGCGGCCAGTAGCGGCCCAACTGCGGCCACAGCCGCCACAGTCCGCCACCGAGCAGTGCGAAGGCCCCGGCGACCAGGCCGACATGGAATCCGGAAATGGCGATGAGATGGGTCAGGCCGGCGGCACGCAGGATGCGCCAGTCGCGATCGTCCAGCCGCCGGGTATCGCCCAGCGCCAGCGCCTGCACGTAGCGCGCCGAGGCCTGCGGCACGGCCGCGGCGATGCGCGCGGACATATCCGCACGCCACGCGTCGATGCCCTGCCCCGGCGTCAGTTGCGCTGCCGCATGCGGCGCCACCACGTAGCCGCTGACGCTGATCCGCTGCGCCAGCGCATAGGCCTCGGCATCGAAGCCGCCGGGATTGCTCAAGCCGCGCGGCGCGCGCAGGCGCACCTGCAACTGCCAGCGCGCGCCGGCGCTCAGTGCGCTACGCGGCCCGGCCTGGTGCGTGCCGAAGTCGTCGTACCACGCCAGTTGCAGCAGGCGCCCGCGCAACGGCGCCGGCTGCGCCGCATCGGCGTCCACGCGGAACAGAAAACGGGTGCGGCGGGTCTCCGCCTGCGGCAGTTCCACCACCTGGCCGCGGACGTCGACCACGCGCTTTTCCCAGTCGGCCGGCAACTGCCTTGCCAGCACCATGCCGGCGACCAACGCCAGCCAGCCGGCGCCGATCGCGAACGCGCCCAGCCAGCGCCAGCGCGGTGCCGCCACGTACAGCGACGCCCCGGCGAGCAGGATCGCCACGGCCAGCGGCCAGGGCGGCAGGCGCGGCAGCCACAGCGCGGCCAGCACGCCGGCGGCGAGGCTGGCCGCGACCGCAGCGCCGAACGGCGCCGGTGCCGGCCAGCGGGCAGCGCGAGCCGCGACGGGGCCCTGGCACGGCACGGCGTCTGCCGACGGTTGCATGTGCTTGCCCTCCTTGGCATCGATGGATCGGAAGCAGCGAGACGAAGCGGCGCGACGTGCGCATCGCGCGACACCGTCTGTATCGCCATGCCAGCGTCGCATCCCGCCTGGACGCGAGCCATCGGTCCATGCCGCGGCACCGCGTCAGAATTCGCCTAACGCGCGAGCGCGCGCCGCGTCACAGTCCCGACGCAGTTCTCCGCAGCTTCATCGCCCCGCGCCTAAGGTGCGATACCCCACGTCGTAAGGAGTTCGCGCATGCGCAAGGGCATCGCATTGATCGTCGGAGTCACTGGCATCTCCGGCTACAACCTCGCCAACGTGCTGGTCGCCGAGGGCTGGACCGTCTATGGGCTGGCACGCCGCCCGGTGCCGCAGGAAGGCGTGATTCCGGTGGCGGCCGATCTGCTCGACCGCGACGCCACCATCGCAGCGCTGCGCGGGCTGCCGATCACCCACGTGTTCTTCTGCACCTGGACGCGGCGCGACACCGAGAAGGAGAACGTCGCCGCCAACGGCGCGATGTTGCGGCACCTGTGCGAGGGCCTGGACGGCGCGACGCTGCAGCACATGGCGCTGGTCACCGGCACCAAGCATTACCTCGGCTCGTTCGAGCACTACGGCAGCGGCAAGGCGGAGACGCCGTTCCGCGAGAGCGAACCGCGGCAGCCGGGCGAGAATTTCTACTACACGCTGGAAGACCTGTTGTTCGACGCCGCCGCGCGCCATGGCTTCGGCTGGAGCGTGCACCGCTCGCACACCATGATCGGTCAGGCCAACGGCAGCAATGCGATGAACATGGGCGTGACCCTGGCGGTGTATGCGACGCTGTGCAAGCACACCGGGCAGCCCTTCGTGTTCCCTGGCTCGCGCGCGCAGTGGGACAGCCTCACCGACCTCACCGACGCCGGCCTGCTCGGCCGCCAACTGGCCTGGGCCGCGACCAATCCGGCCGCACGCAACCAGGCCTTCAACACGGTCAACGGCGACGTGTTCCGCTGGCGCTGGATGTGGGGCGAGATCGCCGCGTTCTTCGGCCTGGACCCTGCCCCCTATCCGGAGGCGCCGATGCCGCTGCAAGCGCGCCTGCAGGACGCCGCGCCGGCCCTGTGGCGCGAAATCGCCGAGCAGCATGGGCTGGTGCAGGCGGATGTGAACCAACTGGCGTCGTGGTGGCATACCGATGCCGATCTGGGCCGCGAGATCGAGTGCGTCAACGACATGACCAAGAGCCGCGATCTCGGCTTCCTCGGCTACTACGACAGCCGCGCCTCGTTCCTGGAGCTGTTCACGCGGCTGCGCGCGCAGCGGGTGATTCCCTGAGAGACGCGGCTGGGTGAAGAGTCGCCGATGCAATGGGAAAGCGGCAATCCGGAAGGTTGCCGCCTATGGGGCACGCGGTGCGCTCCAGGACGGTCGCCGTTGTAGGGACATACACTGCACTGCCGCGGCGACGTGTTTGCTGGGCATGCTGTACGAAGTTTTTCGGCGCCGACAGCAACCAACGCCGGCGACTTGCCCGGCTTCGTTGGTCGCGGCTGAAGCCGCTTCTACGGCGCGCTTGCGCTAGAAGTGCTTTCGCCTGTCCGAGGATCTCCGGCGTCGGCAAATGCACTGAAGCCACTGCGGCTCGCTGCCTCGTTCGTCGCGCGTGACCTCACTCCAACGCGCGGCGAAGCGGCGATGTGAACTGTGGGAGGGACTTCAGTCCCGACGCGCACTGCATCAGTGAGCAGGACACTGCTTTTGTCGTGATCGCAGGCGCTGCACAGCAAGCGAGGCTGTCACGCCCGACCCCGCACGCAGCAGGATTCAGTGGCGCGCCTTCAGGCCGCGATTACGTCCCCACACCGTGATACAACAGCACATCGCGTCCGCCGCCAAGCTCGCTCAAACGTCCGCAGGCGCCAATTCGCGCAGCTTGCCCTGGTGCAGTTCCAGCACCCGGTCCAGCTTGCGCGCCAGGCTGCGGTCGTGGGTGACCAGGGCCAGGCTGGTGCCCTGCGCGCGGTTGAGCTCGAGCATCAGCGCGAACACGTTGGCCGCGGTCTTGTCGTCGAGGTTGCCGGTCGGCTCGTCGCCGAGTACGCAGGCCGGACGGTTGACCAGCGCACGCGCCACCGCGGCGCGCTGGCGCTCGCCGCCGGACAGCTCGCCCGGCTTGTGCTCCAGGCGATGGCCCAGACCCACCGATTCCAGCAGCGCCCGCGCGCGCGCATCGGCGTCCTGGATCGGCGCGCCGCCCAGCAGCACCGGCATCATCACGTTCTCCAGCGCGGTGAACTCGGGCAGCAGGTGATGGAACTGGTAGACGAAGCCCAGCGAGCGGTTGCGCAACTGCCCGCGCGCCGCGTCGGTCAGCGCCGACATGCGCTGCCCGGCCACGTAGACCTCACCGGAGGTCGGCACGTCGAGGCCGCCGAGCAGGTGCAGCAAGGTGCTCTTGCCGGCACCGGAGGCGCCGACGATGGCCACGGTCTCGCCCGCCGCCACGCTCAGCTCCAGGCCGTCGAACACCGGCGTGCGCATCTTGCCTTCGGCGTAGGTCTTGGCCAGGCCTTCGGCGCGGATCGCCGCGTCCGCTTCTCGCTTCTGCATTCCCGATTCCCGATTCCCCATTCCCGATTCCCGGCTCTCATTCATAGCGCAGCGCCTCCGCCGGCTGCGTGCGCGCCGCGCGCCAGGCCGGGTACAGCGTGGCCAGGAAGCTCATCAGCAAGGCGACGATGGTGATCACCATGACGTCGTGCGGCTGCATGTCGGTGGGCAGGCCGGTGATGTAGTAGACGTCCTCCGGCAGCAGCTTGATGTTGAACACCGCCTCGATGCCGGCCAGGATCCGCTCCAGGTTGAGCGTCAGCACGATGCCGCCGATCACGCCGGCGACGGTGCCGATCACGCCGATCAGCGTGCCCTGCACCATGAACACCTGCATCACCCCGCCCGGGCTCAGTCCCAGCGTGCGCAGGATCGCGATGTCGGCCTGCTTGTCGGTCACCAGCATCACCTGCGAGGACACCAGGTTGAACGCACCCATCGCGATGATCAGCGACAGCAGGATGCCCATCACCGTCTTTTCCATCTTCAGCGACTGGTAGAGGTTGGCGTTCTCCCGGGTCCAGTCGCTGACCATGTACGGGCCGTGCAGGTTCAGCGCCAGGTCGCGCGCCACGTTCCAGGCCTGGTCCATGTCGTACAGCTTCAGGCGCACGCCGGTGACGCCGTCGCCCATGCGCAGCACCCGCTGCAGGTCGGGCATGCTGGTCACCGCCAGGCCGCGGTCGATCTCGTTGTAGCCGGCCTCGAAGATGCCGCTGACGGTGAAGCGCTTGTAGCGCGGCACCATGCCCATCGGGCTGGCCTGCGGCTCGCCGAGCATCACCACCACCTTGTCGCCGACGCCCACGCCCAGCCACAGCGCCAGTTCCTGGCCGAGCAGGATGTTGTACGACCCCGGGGTCAGGCTGTCGACCGAGCCCTGCTTCATCTTCTGCGCCAGCACCGAGACCTTGGCCTCTTCCTTGGGCAGGATGCCGCGGACGATCGCCGGCTGGTTGCGCTGGCCGGTGAGCAGGGCCTCTTCCTCGACGTAGGGCGCGGCGCCAGCGACGCGCTTGTCGCGCATGGCCACGTCCACCGCGTGCTGCCAGTCCTCCATCGGCGCGCCCTGCGCGCTGACCGTGGCGTGCGCGGCCATCTGCAGCAGGCGGTCGCGGATCTCCTTCTGGAAGCCGCTCATCACCGCCAGGGTGGTGATCAGCACGGTCACGCCCAGGGCGATGCCGAGGATCGAGGCCATGGAGATGAAGGAGATGAAATTGTTGCGGCGCTTGGCGCGCAGATAGCGCAGGCCGATGGCCACGGGTAAGGGTTTGAACATGCGCAGCCACCATCCAGGGAGCGCTATGGTGCCATTTGCGGCGGCGCAGACGAAGCGGCATGGGCGGCAGCGGCCAGACGCAGTTCACGTCGTGCCGCCGGTGGCAGCGTGTCCGGCCACCACGCCAGGCGCTGGGTGCGCCCCTGCGCATCGCGCCAGCGCACGAACGCCAGCGGTCCGCGCCAGTCGACCTGCAGCTCGGTCACCGTCTTACCGTCGACGCTGGGCGCACCGGCGCCAGCGGGAACCAGCAGCGTGCGCGGCGCCCGCCTGGCCTCACGGCGCAGCAGCCACCCCGCATACAGCAGCGCCAGCGTGGCCGCCGGCCAGGCCAGGTGTGGCGGCAGGTCGGAGCCGATCAGCGACAGCGGCGCCAGCGCGCCGAGCAGGGTCAGCGCGGCCAGCAGCCAGCGCGAGGGGCGCCAGTCAAGCCGGCATGGCGCGGATGGAAGCGATGAGATCGGCGGCGCGTGCATCGGGACAGGCCTCGTAGCCCATGAACCAGCGCCACAACTTATCGTCCTCGCAATCGAGCAGGTATAGGAAAACCCCGCGCTCGGCCTCGGAAGCCTCCCCCCAGCGCCGGTCCAGGTAGCGGCCGAACAACTGGTCCAGTTCGCGCATGCCGCGCCGGCAGCGCCAGCGCAGCTTCTTCAGTTCGGTGCTCTCGTCCATCGCATGCGCCCTTGCCTGGAGGCGGCGCCGCACGGCAGCCGCCGAAAACGAACGCGGCACCGAACCCGAAAGCCGGTGCCGCGCGGTCGGCGGGCAGGCCCGCCGTATGGAACGTCCGCCGCTGCGATCAGGCGCGGCGCGCCATCATCAGCTTCTTGATCTCGGCGATCGCCAGCGCCGGGTTCAGGCCCTTCGGGCAGGTCCGCGCGCAGTTCATGATGGTGTGGCAGCGGTACAGCTTGAACGGATCTTCCAGATCGTCCAGGCGCGCACCGGTGTCCTCGTCGCGCGAGTCGATGATCCAGCGGTAGGCCTGCAGCAGGATCGCCGGGCCCAGGTAACGCTCGCCGTTCCACCAGTAGCTCGGGCAGCTGGTCGAGCAGCACGCGCACAGGATGCACTCGTACAGGCCGTCGAGCTTCTTGCGGTCCTCCGGCGACTGCAGCCGCTCGCGGTCCGGCGGCGGCGGGGTCTGGGTGCGGATCCACGGCTTGATCGAGGCGTACTGCGCGTAGAAGTGGGTCAGGTCCGGCACCAGATCCTTGACCACGCTCATGTGTGGCAGCGGGTAGATCGGCACTTCCTTCTTGCCGCAGTCGCTGATCGCCTTGGTGCAGGCCAGCGTATTGGTGCCGTCGATGTTCATCGCGCACGACCCGCAGATGCCTTCGCGGCACGAGCGGCGGAAGGTCAGGGTCGGGTCGATCTCGTTCTTGATCTTGATCAGCGCGTCCAGAACCATCGGGCCGCACGCGTCCAGATCCACCTCGTAGGTGTCGGTCCGCGGGTTGCTGTCGTCGTCCGGATTCCACCGGTAGACCTTGAAGGTCCGCACGTTCTTCGCGCCCTTGGCGGGAAAGTGCTTGCCCTTGCCGATCTTGGAATTCTTGGGGAGGGTGAACTCTGCCATGGCTTTAAAATCCGGGAATGGGGATTGGGGAATGGGGAATGGGAAGCGGGAGCGAAGAGCGCATGCGCTGTTCTCGATTCCCGATTCCCTACTCCCGTTTCCCGGCTGTGGTCAGTAAACGCGCGGCTTCGGCGGCACCACGTCCACGTCCTTGCTGAGCGTGTACATGTGCACCGGGCGGTAGTCGAAGCTGCACTGGCCCTTGTCGTCGACGGTGACCAGCGTGTGCTTCTGCCAGTTGACGTCGTCGCGGTCGGGGAAATCCTCGTGGGCGTGCGCGCCGCGGCTTTCCTTGCGCTGTTCGGCCGAGTTGATCGTCGCCACCGCGTTGAGCAGCAGGTTGTTCAGCTCGTAGGTCTCGATCAGGTCGGAATTCCACACCAGCGAGCGGTCGGACACCTTGACGTCCTCGAAGCTGGCGAAGATGTCGGCCATCTTGTCCACGCCTTCCTTCAGCGTCTTGCTGGTGCGGAACACCGCCGCGTCGGACTGCATGGTGCGCTGCATCTTGTCGCGGATCACCGAGGTCGGGGTACTGCCGTTGGCGTTGCGCAGCTTGTCCAGCAGGCCCAGCGCCTTGTCGCAGGCGTCGCCCGGCAGGCCCTTGTGCGGGGCGCCGGTCTTGATCGTCTCGGCGCAGCGGTTGGCCACCGCGCGGCCGAACACCACCAGGTCGAGCAGCGAGTTGGAGCCCAGGCGGTTGGCGCCGTGCACCGACACGCAGGCGGCCTCGCCGATGGCGTACAGGCCCGGCACCACCGCATCGGGGTTGTCGCCGTCCTTGCGCACCACTTCGCCGTGGTAGTTGGTCGGGATGCCGCCCATGTTGTAGTGGACGGTCGGGATCACCGGGATCGGCTGCTTGTGCACGTCGACACCGGCGAAGATGCGCGCGCTCTCGGCGATGCCGGGCAGCTTCTCGTCGATCACGCCCGGGCCGAGGTGGGTCAGGTCGAGCAGGATGTGGTCCTTGTGCTCGCCGACGCCGCGGCCTTCGCGGATCTCGATGGTCATCGAACGCGACACCACGTCGCGCGAGGCCAGATCCTTGTAGTGCGGCGCGTAGCGCTCCATGAAGCGCTCGCCGCTGCTGTTGCGCAGGATGCCGCCTTCGCCGCGCACGCCTTCGGTGATCAGGCAGCCGGCGCCGTAGATGCCGGTCGGGTGGAACTGCACGAACTCCATGTCCTGCATCGGCAGGCCGGCGCGCATCACCAGACCACCGCCGTCGCCGGTGCAGGTATGCGCCGAGGTGGCGCTGAAGTAGGCGCGGCCGTAGCCGCCGGTGGCCAGCACCACGCCGTGGGCGCGGAACAGGTGCAGCGAGCCTTCGGCCATGTCCAGGGCGAGCACGCCGCGGCAGGCGCCTTCCTCGTCGAAGATCAGGTCGAGCGCGAAGTACTCGATCATGAAGCGCGCATTGTGCGCCAGCGACTGCTGGTACAGCGTGTGCAGCATGGCGTGGCCGGTACGGTCGGCGGCGGCGCAGGTGCGCTGCGCGGACGGGCCTTCGCCGTACTTGGTGGTCATGCCGCCGAACGGACGCTGGTAGATCTTGCCGTCCTCGGTGCGGCTGAACGGCACGCCGTAGTGCTCCAGCTCGATGATCGCCGGGATCGCCTCGCGGCACATGTATTCGATGGCGTCCTGGTCGCCCAGCCAGTCCGAGCCCTTGATGGTGTCGTAGAAGTGGTAGCGCCAGTCGTCCTCGCCCATGTTGCCGAGCGCGGCGGAGATGCCGCCCTGCGCGGCCACGGTGTGCGAACGGGTCGGGAAGACCTTGGTCAGGCAGACCGTCTGCAGGCCCTTCTGGGCCAGGCCGAAGGTGGCGCGCAGACCGGCGCCGCCGGCGCCGACCACGACCATGTCGTACTTGTGTTCGGTGATCTTGTAAGCGGACATCGAATCTGAGTTCCTGTTCCGGGCGCCGATCAGGCGCTGCCCAGCGCGATGCGGGCGACCGCGAATACACCGACGATCGCGCCGAGCACGGCGACGAACTTCACCGTGGTCTGCAGCGCCAGGGCCAGCAGCGAGTTGTGTACGTAATCTTCGAGAATGACCTGCAGGCCGATCTGCGCGTGCCAGAACATCGCGATCAGGAAGCCGACCAGCAGCACCGCGTTCCACGGCTTGGCCACCGCTTCGGTGGCGGTGACGTAGTCGGCGCCGAGCAGGCTCAGCACGAACACCAGGAACCACACGGTCAGGCCGACCAGCGCGGTGGCGGTCAGCCGCTGCAGCACGAAATGCTCGGTGCCGGACTTGGCCGCGCCCAGGCCGCGGACGTTCTTCAGGGGGGTGCGATAGCGGCTCATGCGGCGGCTCCGTGGAGGACGTAGGCCCAGATCAGCGCCACGATCACCAGGCTGCCGACCACCGACATCCAGCTGCTGCGCACGAACGCGGGAATGCTGTAGCCATGGCCGAAGTCCTGCACGATGTGGCGCAGGCCGTTGCACAGGTGGTAGGCGAAGGCCCAGCTCCAGGCGAACAGGAATACCTGGCCGTACCAGGCGCCGGCCATGCCGCGGAAGCAGTTCCAGGACGCCGGGCCGAGCATCAGCACCAGCAGCGCGGCGGCGATGATCAGGGCACCGACCGACAGCACGATGCCGGTGGCACGGTGCAGGATGGAGGTGACCATCTGGATCTGCCAGCGATAGACCTGCAGATGCGGGGAAAGGGGACGTTCGCGCGTAGCCATTCGCTGGGCTCGTTGTCTCGGCTGGGCGGCGTGCTTAAGGCCGCGTTGGCTCAAAGCTGCTCAAAAATCGATGCAGCGTCCGTTTTTCTCCCAGTCGCCGTAGCGCGTCGGCTCGAGGCCGCCGCGCCCGCCGATCTCCCGCGGCGCAGGCTCGGTCTGCGGAGGGGTGTCCTCGGCGGGCCGCTGCGTTTCGGGATCGGACTCGGGTGTGGGGGTTGGTTGGCCTATCATGCGGGTCTCACAACTCGTCAATTTTAGTCCTCCCCTCTCGTGCCTGACAACCTGAATCTGGAATCCGGCGGTTTTTCCGCCTTGCCACACCTGCAATACGTCGCATTGCGCGGTCCGGATGCAGCGGCCTTCGCGCATGCGCAATTCGCCAACGACGTGCAGGCGCTGGCCGTGGGCCAGTGGCAGTGGAACGCCTGGCTCACCGCCAAGGGCCGGGTGATCGCGGTGTTCGCGCTGCTGCGCCAGGCCGACGACGCCTTGCTGATGCTGCTGGCCGACGGCGACGCCGACGAACTGGCAACGGCACTGGGCCGCTTCGTGTTCCGGCGCAAACTGCGCGTGACGGTCGAGGACACGCTTGTTGCTTTCGGTCGCCTGAGCCTACCCGAGCAGGCCCGCGGCGCGACGTCAGCGCACGATGAGGCCGGCGTGATCGAACTGGACATGGGCGGCGACGGCGTGCCGCGCACCCTGCGCCTAGTGCCGGCGCCGGCCGCGGATGCGCCGGCCGCCGACCCGGCACTGGCTGATGCCTGGCGCGCGGCCGACCTGCGGCTAGGCCTGGCCCGGCTTGCACCGAGCCAGCGCGAACAGTGGACGCCGCAGCAGTTGGGCCTGGACCGGCTGCACGCCTTCAGCGTCAAGAAAGGCTGCTACCCCGGCCAGGAAATCGTCGCCCGCACCCACTTCCTGGGCAAGGCCAAGCGCGCGGTGCAGTTGCTGGAAGTGGATGCGCCCGTCGCCATCGACGCACCGGTGCAGCGCGACGGCCAGCCATTCGGCAGCGTGGTCAGCGTCGCCGGCACCCTGGCATTGGCGGTGCTGCCGCTGGAGGAGGCGCCGCCGACAGGACTGGACGTCGACGGTCACCCGGCGCGCTGGCAGCCCCTGGTCGACGGCCTGGCGCGCTGAACGCGCCGGCGCTTTCGCTGTTGCTATTGCGATTCCCGATTCCCGATTCCCGATTCCCCGCTCTCCAGACGCCCCCCACTCTCGGCATCGAAGAAGTGCAGCGCGTCGCCGCGCACCGCCACCCGCAGGCGCTCGCCCAGGCCCGGCAGCGTGCGCGGCGCCACCCGCATCACCAGCGGCTGCGCGCCGTGGCTGAGATTGACGAAGATCTCGTTGCCGACCGGCTCGATCACCTCGATGGTGGCCTCGAAGCCGCCCTGCGCGTCGTCGCTGGGCTGCAGGTGCTCCGGCCGCACGCCGATCGCCAGTTCCCGGCCCAGCCATTGCGGCGCGATCTGCGCACCCGGCAGCGGCACCCGCCCGCCGTCCTGCAACTGCAGCTGCAGACCACCCTCTTCCACCAGCCGCCCGCGCAGCACGTTCATCGCCGGGCTGCCGAGGAAACCGGCCACGAACAGGTTGGCCGGGCGGTCGTACAGCGCCATCGGCGTGTCGATCTGCTGGATCAGCCCGTCCTTGAGCACGACGATGCGCTGGCCCAGGGTCATCGCCTCGACCTGGTCGTGGGTGACGTAGATCATGGTGGTGCCGAGCTTGCGGTGCAGTTGCGCGATCTCGGTGCGCACTGAGTGGCGCAGCTTGGCGTCCAGGTTGGACAGCGGCTCGTCGAGCAGGAACACCGCCGGCTCGCGCACCAGTGCGCGACCCAGCGCCACGCGCTGGCGCTGGCCGCCGGACATGGCCCGCGGCAGCTTGTCCAGCATCGGGGTCAGGCCCAGGGTGTCGGCGGCGGCGGCCACGCGCTGACGGATGACCTCCTTGCTCTCGCCGCGCAGCTTGAGCCCGAACGCCAGGTTCTCGGCCACGGTCATGTGCGGGTACAGCGCGTAGCTCTGGAACACCATGGCGATGTCGCGGTCCTTCGGCGCCACCTCGTTGACCACGCGCTCGCCGATGCGCAGCTCGCCGCCGCTGATCTCTTCCAGGCCGGCGATCATCCGCAGCAGCGTGGACTTGCCGCAGCCCGAGGGCCCGACCAGCACCATCAGTTCGCCGTCGGCCACTTCGAAGCTGGCCCCGTGCACGGCGACCTGGCCGTTGTCGTAGACCTTGCGGATGTTGTCCAGTTGTACTTTCGCCATGTATCCGGTTTCCGGCAGTGAGGAACGGGCTGCCGCCGGTCCCTCCCGAGGGCAGTGCATACGAATTCGGGTCGCATCATGCCCGCGCGCAGGCAACAATGGATCGCGATGCGGTATTCTGCCATGTAACCGTTTTCACGGGGCAACATCGAGCCTGGGAGGGCATGCAATGCGATCCGCCAGCCGCCGATCCGGCGCGCGCCCGTCATCCTGCGGGATGACAGCCGACCTGCAGCATGAGGCATTGGAGAGGTATGCTCAGAGGTCTGGCAGTCGTATTCATCTCCTGGATCGTGCGTTCCCGCCTGGCGGCCCTCCCGCGTCACGCCCTCGCCCGAACCGGCCGGATACAGGCCGTCGCCGCCGTTCGCTTTCCCACGCCACGTCACTCCTAGCCCCCAGGTGATCGACACCATGTCACCCGAAACCGAAACCCGGTCGATGCACGATACCTTCCTGTTGTTCGGCGCCACCGGCGATCTGGCCCAGCGCTATCTGTTCCCCTCGCTGCTGCGCATGCTCGACGACGGCTTCCTGCCGGAAGACTTCCGCATCCGCGCACTGGCGCTGTCGCCGCACGACACCGCCAAGTTCCACGAGATCCTCAAGCCGCGCCTGCAGGCGGCGATGCCGCAGATCGGCGAATCGATCGTGCAGGCGCTGCTGGCGCGCATCGACTACCGCTCGGTGGACCTGCGCGATGCCGAATCGGTGGCCGCCGCGGTGCGCGACCTGACCGCGCGCCGCTGCGTGAGCTACCTGGCGATCCCGCCGGGGCTGTACATCAGCACCTGCCAGGGCCTGGCCCTGGGCGGCGCCCTGGCCGCACCGCACCGGCTGATGCTGGAGAAGCCGATCGGCCACGACTCGGACAGCGCCCGCGAGATCGTGCAGGCGATCGGCGCGCTGATCGACGAGGACCGCGTGTTCCGCCTGGACCACTATCTGGGCAAGGCCGCTGTGCAGAACCTGATCGCGCTGCGCTTCGGCAACACCCTGCTGGAAGCGGTGTGGAACCGCAACTACATCGAGTCGGTGGACATCCTGGTCGCCGAGAGCGAGGGCGTGGACGGCCGCGATGCCTACTACGCGCGCTCCGGCGCGCTGCGCGACATGGTGCAGAGCCATATCCTGCAGTTGCTGTGCCTGGTGGCGATGGAGCCGCCGGCGTCGCTGGAAGCCGACCGCATCCGCGACGAGAAGGTCAAGGTGCTGCGCGCGCTGCGTCCGCTGAGCGCAGAGCATGCCGCCCGCGACAGCGTGCGCGGGCGCTACACCGCCGGCACCATCAACGGCCAGCCGGCGCAGGCCTACCAGCCGCCGGAAGGCAGCGACGTGGAAACCTTCGCCGCGGTCACCGCCTACATCGACAACTGGCGCTGGGCCGGGGTGCCGTTCCGGCTGTGCACCGGCAAGCGCCTGGCCGAGCGCTCCACCCGCGTGGTGGTCACGCTCAAGCCGGTCACCCACTGGCTGTTCGAGCGCCCGGCCGCGCAGCAGGTGGCGCCGAACCGGCTGACCTTCCAGCTGCAGCCGCAGGAGAACATCGAACTGGGGCTGATGAGCAGCCTGGCCGGCCCGGAATGGGGCGCGCTGGAACTGCAGCCGCTGGAACTGGAACTGTCCGTGCCCACCGGCCTGCACCGGCGCATCGCCTACGAGCGGCTGATGCTCGACGCGCTCAACGGCAACCATGCGCTGTTCGTGCGCGACGACGAAGTCCGCGCCGCCTGGGCCTGGATCGACAGCGTCAGCGCCGCCTGGGCGCAGGCGCACCTGCCGCTGCTGCCCTACCCGGCCGGCAGCTGGGGGCCGGAGGAAGCGAAGGCCTACGTGTCCTGCGACCAGTCCGGCGCCGCGCCGAAGGTCGCGCAATGAGCGCGCCGCAGCGCCCGGTGCTGGTCGCCGACATCGGCGGCACCAATGCCCGTTTCGCCCTCGCCGATCTCGACGCTTCGGTGCCGCTGCTCGACGACAGCACCCAGACCTACGCGGTAGTGGAATTCCCGTCGCTGGGCGACGCCGCCCGCCACTACCTGGAACAGACCGGGGTGGACGCGCGCAGCGGCACCTTCGCGGTCGCCGGCCGCGTCGATGGCGACGAGGCGCGCATCACCAATCATCCGTGGGTGATCTCGCGGGCGCGCACCCGCGCCATGCTCGGCTTCGACGAACTGCACCTGATCAACGACTTCGCCGCGCAGGCGATGGCGATCAGCCTGCTGCGGCCGCAGGACGTGGTCCAGGTCGGCGGCGCCAGCTGGACCCCGTCGCCGGTCGAGGTGCCGCGCAACTACGGGGTGATCGGCCCCGGCACCGGCCTGGGCGTGGGCGGCCTGCTGATGCGCGGCGGGCGCTGCTTCCCGCTGGAGACCGAGGGCGGCCATGTCAGCTTCCCGCCGGGCACGCCGGAGGAGATCCGCATCCTGGAACTGCTCTCGCAGCAGTTCGGCCGCGTCTCCAACGAGCGCCTGATCTGCGGCCCCGGCCTGGTCAATATCCACCGCGCGCTCAGCGAGATCGCCGGCGACGATCCGGGCCCGCTGCAGCCGGAGGACATCACCGCGCGCGCCGCGCAGGGCGACTACCGGGCGATGCGCACGGTGGACGTGTTCTGCGCCGTGTTCGGCGCCATCGCCGGCGACCTGGTGCTGATGCAGGGCGCCTGGGACGGCGTGTTCCTGACCGGTGGGCTGGTGCCGAAGATGCTCGACGCGATCCAGCATTCCGGGTTCCGCCAGCGCTTCGAGCACAAGGGCCGGTTTTCGTCGATCATGGCGCGGGTGCCGTCGCTGGCGGTGATCCATCCCCGTCCCGGCCTGCTCGGCGCCGCCGCCTACGCGGTGGACGCCGCGCGGCAATCCCCAGGAGCCATTGCATGAGCCCCACGCTGTCCGACCGCATCACGCTGATCCGCTACGACGATCCGGACGAATGGATCGACGCGGCGGCGGCCGAGATCGGCACCGCGCTGCGCGAGGAGACCCAGCGCCGCGGCGGCGCGCGCCTGCTGCTGTCCGGCGGCACCACCCCGGCGCCGGTGTACCAGGCGCTGGCCGAGTTGCCGCTGGACTGGTCGAAGCTGGAAGTCGGCCTGGTCGACGAGCGCTGGCTGTCGCCGCAGGACAGCGACAGCAACGCCTACCTGGTCCGGCACAGCCTGCTCGACCGCGCCGAAGAGGCGCGCTTCGAGCCGCTGGTGCGGGTCGGCAAGCCGCTGCAGGACTGCGTGCACGCGGCCAATCTGCACGCGCAGCACGCCCCAGCCGCGTGCATGGCGGTGCTGGGCATGGGCGGCGACGGCCACACCGCCTCGCTGTTCCCGGGCGCCACCGACCTGAACAAGGCCCTGGCCAACCCGCTGCCTTACGCCACGCTCGACGCCACCGGCTGCCCCGGCGCCAACACCTGGCCGCTGCGCATCACCCTGACCCCGGCCGGCCTGGCGCCGATCGGCCAGCGCATGCTGCTGTTGCGCGGCAAGCAGAAGCTGGAGGTGCTGGAGCGCGCGCTGGCCGGCACCGATCCGCACGAGTACCCGATCCGCGTCGCCTTCGACACGCCTGGTGCGCGCCTGCGCGTGCATTGGTGCGAGTGAGGCCGGGATTGGGGATTGGGGATTGGTGATTAGGAATTCGCAACGGCTGCGCGCTGATGCATTTCCGCTCTTCCGCTTCCCGCTCTTCCGATTCCCGATTCCCGTTTCCCGATTCCCCCCTTCATAGCCACTTCCGCCAATGAGCCTGCATCCGACCCTCCACGCGATCACCGAACGCATCCGCCAGCGCAGTGCGCCGTCGCGGCGCGCCTACCTGGCCGGCATCGACGCCGCGCTGCGCGACGGTCCGTTCCGTAGCCGCCTGAGCTGCGGCAACCTCGCCCACGGCTTCGCCGCCTGCGGCCCCACCGACAAGAGCCGGCTGGAAGGCGGGATCACCCCCAACCTCGGCATCATCACCGCCTACAACGACATGCTCTCGGCGCACCAGCCGTTCGAGCACTACCCGGAGATCATCCGCAGCACCGCGCGCGCGCTCGGCGCCACCGCGCAGGTGGCCGGCGGCGTGCCGGCGATGTGCGACGGCGTGACCCAGGGCCGGCCGGGTATGGAGCTGTCGCTGTTCTCGCGCGACGTGATTGCCCAGGCCACCGCGATCGGCCTCAGCCACGACATGTTCGACACCAGCCTGTACCTGGGCGTGTGCGACAAGATCGTGCCGGGCCTGCTGATCGGCGCGCTGGCCTTCGGCCATCTGCCGGCGGTGTTCGTGCCGGCCGGGCCGATGACTCCAGGCATCCCCAACAAGCAGAAGGCCGAGGTGCGCGAGCGCTACGCCGCCGGCCAGGCCACCCGCGAGGAGCTGCTGGCCGCTGAATCGGCGTCCTACCACGCCCCCGGCACCTGCACCTTCTACGGCACCGCCAACTCCAACCAGGTGCTGCTGGAAGCGATGGGCGTGCAGTTGCCCGGCGCCTCCTTCGTCAATCCCGGCACCCCGCTGCGCGAGGCGCTGACCCAGCAGGCGACCGAGCGCGCGCTGCGCATCACCGCCCTGGGCAACGACTTCCGCCCGCTGGGCCGCTTGATCGACGAGCGCGCCATCGTCAACGCGGTGGTCGCGCTGATGGCCACCGGCGGTTCCACCAACCACACCATCCACTGGCTGGCGGTGGCGCGCGCGGCCGGCATCGTGCTGACCTGGGACGACCTGGACGCGCTGTCGCAGCTGGTGCCGCTGCTGGCGCGGGTGTACCCGAACGGCGAGGCCGACGTGAACCACTTCGCCGCTGCCGGCGGCATCGGCTTCGTGTTCCGCGAGCTGATGGACGCCGGGCTGATGCACGACGACCTAGCCACCATCGTGCCGGGCGGCATGCGCGCCTACGGCGACGAGCCCTGCGTGCAGGACGGCAAGCTGGCCTACGTGCCGAGCCCGGCCAAGAGCGCCGACGAGGCCGTGGTACGCCCGGCGTCCAACCCGTTCGAGGCGCAGGGCGGCCTGCGCCTGCTGCGCGGCAACCTCGGCCGCTCGCTGATCAAGCTGTCGGCGGTGAAGCCGCAGTTCCGCACCATCGAAGCGCCGGCCGTGGTGATCGACGCGCCGCAGGCGCTGAACAAGCTGCACGCCGCCGGCGCGCTGCCGCACGACTTCGTGGTGGTGCTGCGCTACCAGGGCCCGCAGGCCAACGGCATGCCGGAACTGCATTCGCTGGCGCCGCTGCTGGGCCTGCTGCAGAACCAGGGCCGGCGCGTGGCGCTAGTCACCGACGGACGCCTGTCCGGCGCCTCCGGCAAGTTCCCCGCGGCCATCCACGTGACCCCGGAAGCGGCGCGCGGCGGCCCCCTGGCACGCGTGCGCGAAGGCGACATCGTGCGCCTGGACGGCGAGGCCGGCACCCTGGAAGTGCTTGTGGACGCCGCCGAGTGGGCCGCACGCCCGCTGGCGCCGAACACCGCGCCGGCCGCGCACGACCTGGGTCGCAACCTGTTCGGGCTCAACCGCCGCATGGTCGGTCCGGCCGACCAGGGTGCGCTGTCGATCTCCTGCGGCCCGCCGGCCGCCGACGGCGACCTGTGGAACTACGACGCCGAGTACGACCTGGGCCGCGATGCCGAGGCCGCCGCCGCGCCGCACGAAGCCAAGGACGCCTGACCGGCGCCGCCGTTCGCCCTCCCCCGCCCTGGCCGTGCGCGGCCAGGGCCTCGCCCCCATCGCAACCGAGACGCCCATGACCATCGCCGAACACCAGACCAAGGCCGAACAGCTGCTGCGCGCGGCCGGCATCCTGCCCGTCGTCACCGTCCACACCCTGGAAGAAGCGCGCCGCGTCTCGGCCGCACTGCTCGAAGGCGGCCTGCCGGCGATCGAACTGACCCTGCGCACGCCGGTGGCGATGGACGCGCTGGCGATGCTCAAGCGCGAACTGCCGGACATCGTGATCGGCGCCGGCACCGTGCTCAACGCCACCCAGCTGCAGCAGTCGATCGACGCCGGCGCCGACTTCATCGTCACCCCGGGCACCACCCCGACCCTGGCCGACGCCCTGGCGCAGGCGCCGCTGCCGGTGGTGCCGGGCGCGGCCACCCCGAGCGAACTGCTGGCGCTGATGGAGCGCGGCTTCCGCGTGTGCAAGCTGTTCCCCGCCTCCGCCGTCGGCGGCCTGGCGATGCTCAAGGGCCTGGCCGGTCCGCTGGCCGAGCTCAAGCTGTGCCCCACCGGCGGCATCGGCGAGAGCACCGCCGCCGAATACCTGGCCCAGCCCAACGTGGTCTGCATCGGCGGCTCGTGGATGGTGCCCAAGGACTGGCTGGCCGACGGCGCCTGGGACAAGGTGCGCGAGAGCTCGGCGAAGGCGGCCGCGATCGTGCGTGAAGCCGGGAATCGGGATTCGGGAATCGGGAATCGGTAAAAACCCGAACCTCGGCTCTCACAACTCCATACTCCAGAAAGCAAAAGCGCCGGCATGCCGGCGCTTTTGCTTTTGCTTTTGCGATTCCCGATTCCCCACTCCCCATTCCCGGCTTCACCGCACCTCGATCTGCACATCCGCCGGCAACGCGTGGATGCGCAGTTCACCGTGCTCCCACTGCGCCGCCTCGCCGTTGACCAGGGTGCGGCCCGGTTCGCCCGGGTACGGCCACGGCAGCACCAGGCCGCCGCTGGGCATGCGCAGGCCCTCGGGGATGTTCAGTAGCAGCCGGTTCTTCTGCCGGCGCAGCTGGTAGCTCAGCGGGCCCTGCGGGGTGCGCAGCTGTTCGATCGCCACGCCCTTGCCGTCGAGCCAGTCGGCGGGGATGCCGGCGGCCAGCACCAGGCTGTCGTCGACGTCGCGGGCGTAGGCGAACATGTCCAGCACCGAGCGCACGAAGTCCGAGGCGACCCAGGCATGCGGCAGGTCGCCGAGGAAGAACGGCTTGCGCGGCGTGCGCGAGACCACTTCGGCCCACTGGTTCCACGCCTGCGGCGTGCGGTCCTTGAAGAAGAACTGCGTCGCCTCCCACGCGCGCTCGCGCCAGCCCAGGCGCACGAACGCGGACACGTTGCGCCACTCGTAGGGGGTGTAGTCCTTCCACTCGCGGGTGCCGTCGCGGCGGCCGACGAACTCGCTCCAGTAACGCTCGAAGGTGTTGTCGAGCAGCGCCTGCGGCAGCCGGCCCTGCTCGCCGCCCGGCGCCAGCGCGATGGTGGTCGAGGTCGGATCGAAATCGCCCAGTTCCGCCGAGCCCGGCAGGAAGTCGATGTGGTGCTGCTGGGTGGCGGCGTCCAGCGAGGCGTACAGGTCCTGGCGGAACTGGTCGCGCGAGGCGGCGAAGTGCGCGGCATCGTCGATGCGGCCGAGTTCGGCGGCGATGCTCACCGCGTCCTTGTAGCCGCGCAGCGCCCAGAAGTTGTCCCAGTACGAGTGCATCGGCTTGGCCGAATAGCCCTCGTGGCTGATCGACACCGGCATCATCCCGTAGAAGGCCGCGTTGCGCGCGCGGTTCTCGTCGGTGCGCTCGCTCAGCCGCAGCTGTTCCATGTAGGTGTACGCGCCGAGCACGTGCGGCCACATCTGTTCCAGGAAGGCGCGGTCGCCGCTGTAGCGGTAGTAATCGGCGACGCTGTAGATCAGTTCGCCGTGGCTGTCGTTCTCCGGCACCGGATCGCTGCCGCGGTCGTCCACGCAGCACGGCACCATGCCGTTGGCGAACTGGTACGGCGCATACCACTCCACGTACTCGCGCACCACGTCGGCGCGGCCCAGGCGCAGCAGGCCTTCGGAGATCATCGCGCCGTCGCGGATCCAGCTGCGCGAGTACGAACGCGTGCCCGGCTGCAGGCGCGGACCGATCCGCGAGATCAGCATGTGCGCCAGCGCGGTGCGCAGCGTGTCGGTGACCGCCTTGCCCTGCGCCGGCACATGCAACTGCACGCGGTCCAGCTTCTCGTGCCACTGCGCGGCGACCTGCTGTTGCGCGCGTGCCGCATCGAAGCCTGCCGGCACGCCGGCGTTACCGGTCTGCGGGATCACCAGCGCCACCTCACGCACCTCGCCCGGGGCCAGACGCCCGCGGTACAGCAAGGCGCCGGAGGCCAGTCCGTCCGGATCCTGCGCCTGCTGCGGCAGGCCGCTGGCGTCGGTACTCAGCCGTTCGACGTCCATGCCGGCGTCGAACGCGCTGGCATACGCCGCATCCGGCTTCTGCACCGCGAACACCCGCGGCTGGCCGTTGACCTGCACCTGCGTGCCGGCGAAGGCCAGCGAGCGGATCGGGCTGACCCCGCCGACCGTGTTGAGGAACTGGCTGGGCGGATTGACCTGGAACGGACGCACCGCCAGCGCCAGGGTGTAGTCGTGCGGCTGCTTGCTCGGGTTGCTGAGCCGGTAGCGCGCTACCAGTTGCGCCTGCTCCGGCTCGCCCTGCACGAAGGCGGTCACGCGCAGCGCGGCGTTGTCATGGCTCCAGTCCACGCTGGGAATCGGCAGGTAGTCGTCCTGCAGGCTCTGCGCCGTCTTGACGTCGGCCCAGCTCAGGCGCTTGCCGTCCAGCAGCAGGAACGGCTCGATGCTGAAGCCGCCCTTGCCCACCTCGATCGCGCCATCCTCGCCGACCAGGCCCTGCTCGCGGCCGCCATCCAGGCCGACGATGGTCCAGTACGGCTGCTCGCCGCTGAAGCCGCGCGGGAACCAGCCGCGGGTCGATTGCGCCGCCACCGACTTGATGAAGTCGTTCTGGGTGGCGGCGAAGGCCAGCGGCTGCAGCGTGATGTCGGCGATGCCGTAACGGAAGCTGGGGCCGTCCTGCAGGTCGAAGCGCACGTAGCGCGCCTCGGTTTCCGGCAGCGCCAGCCAGTCGGTGCCGCCGTTGCCGGCGGTCACGCTGCGCAACTCGCGCCAACTACGCCCGTCGGCCGAGCCTTGCACGGTGTAGCGCGAGGCATAGACGCCCGGCGCCCACTGCACCTTGGCGCCGCCGAACTCGCGCACCTTGCCCAGGTCCAGCATCACCGTCTGGGTCTTGGCATTGCCGCTGTACCAGACGGTGTCGGGCTTGCCGTCAGCGATGCGCTGCTCCAACGCCGGCGCGGTATCGGTGTTGACCTTGACCGTCAGCGGCGAGGTGTCCTGCGGCGGCAACGGGGTCAGGGTCAGCTGGTCGAAGCACACCGTGCCGGCGCCGCCGACCTGGTTGTAGATGGTGAACTCGATCTGTGCGCTGCGGGTCAGCTCCTTCTCCGGGCTCGGTCCCCAGGCCTTGTCGATCTGCCGCTTCTTGTAGGTGACCGTGCTCCACTGCGTGGGGAAGTCGTAGCGCGGCCGGTTGACCCACCACACGTTGTCGCCGCTGGCGTCGACCAGTTTGAACTGGAGGTCGTTGCTCGGCGACTCGCCGCGCAGCTGGAACGAAAACTGGTAGTTGTCCGGGTACTCGATCGGCACGCTGCGGCGGATCCCGGCATAGCCGGACACGCCGTTGAAGTCGTAGTCCAGGCACAGCGCCTTGGCGCGGCCGCCGCTGGGCGCCTGCACCAGCCGGGTCGAGGCAGTGACCTGGTTGGAGACGACGATCTGCCACTTGTCCAGATCGTTGAAGCTGTCCAGCGTCACCGTGGAGGTCGGCGGCGCGGCGACGGCATGGGCGGCCGCCAGTCCCAGCATCGCCAGCATCGCGCGTGCGCACGTCATCGCCATACCGTCCCTCATCGCCTTCCCCGTCGCTGTCGTTTCGTTGCGTGTCTGCTTGTATGTGTCTGTGCATCCCAGCGGGCATCGCACCCATCGGCGCCCCTCGGCATCGCCTTGCATGTTGTCGCGGCTGAAGCCGCTCCTACACGTCAGGCCTGGCCATCCATGGCCGGGCGTTCGGGAACGCGCGCGCCAGTGGCGCTCGATGTTCCGCATCGATGCTGCCGTCCATGGCGCAACCATCCCACACCAGAACGTCCGGCCCGGCCATCCGTGGCCGGGCGTTCGGGAACGCGCGAGCCAATGGCTCGCAAGCGCGTCGCCGCACTCGCCTGTTTCCCATGCCATCCCTGGCGCAACCGATCGGCTCCGGACGACCCGGCCCGGCCATCCATGGCCTGGCGTTCGGCGCAACGCGCGCCAGTGGCGCGCAAGCGTTGCGCCTCACCCCTTCACGCTGCCGAGCAGCAGGCCCTGGATGTAGTAGCGCTGCAGCGCCAGGAACAGCGCCAGCACCGGGACCACCGTGACCACCGCGCCGGCCATCATCATCTCCACGTCCATGATGTGCTCGCGCGACAGCGCCGCCAGCGCCACCGGCAAGGTGTAGTGCTCCTGGTCGGTCAGCACGATCAGCGGCCACATGAAGTCGTTCCACGCCGCCATGAAGGTGAAGATGGTCAGCGTCACCAGCACCGGCTTGAGCATCGGCAGCACGATCTGGAAGAAGATCCGCAGCTCGCCGGCACCGTCGATGCGCGCGGCCTCCAGCAGTTCGTCCGGAATCGAACGCGCGTACTGTCGCACCAGGAAGATGCCGAACACCGTCGCCAGCGCCGGCACGACCACGCCGCCGAAGTTGTTGACCAGGTGCAGCTGCTTCATCAGCAGGAACAGCGGCAGCATCGCCACCTGCGCCGGGATCACCAGCGCCGCCAGCAGGATCTGGAAGATCCGCTCCTTGCCGACGAAGCGCAGCTTGGCGAAGGCGTAGCCGGCCATGGTATTGATCAGCAGCGAGCCGAAGGTGATCGCGCACGACACCAGCAGGCTGTTGGCGAAGTTGCGGGCCATGCCGGTGCGCGAGAACAGCTCGCCGTAGTTGGCCAGGGTGGCGCCGGTGGGCAGCATCGGCGGCGGGAAGCGGCTGGCCTGCCCCGCCGGCATGAACGACACCGACACCATCCACAACAGCGGCGCCAGGCTGATCACGGCGAGCAGCAGCAGCCCGCCGTTGACCAGCAGCGTGTTCCAGCGCGAGGCGCCGATCTCCCGGCTCATACCAGGTCCCTCTTGCGGCCGAAGCGCAGCATCACCGTCGTCACTCCCAGGATGATCAGGAACAGCAGGAACGCCACCGCCGACGCGCGGCCGAGGTTCCACCACTTGAAGCCTTCCTCGAACATGTAATACAGCACGCTGACCGTGCTCTGCAGGGGATCGCCGCGGGTCATCACGTAGGGTTCGGCGAACAGCTGGAAGTAGCCGGACACGGTGATCACCCCGACCACCAGCAGCACCGGCCCCAGCATCGGCAGGGTGATGTGCAGGAACTGCCGCCACTTGGAGGCGCCGTCGATGCGCGCGGCCTCGTACAGGTCCTGCGGGATCGCCTGCAGGCCGGCGAGGAAGATCACCATGTTGTAGCCGAAGTTCTTCCACACCGCGAACAGCATGATGGTCGGCATCGCCCAGTGCGGGTCGCCGAGCCAGTCGATCGGGCCGATGCCCAGATGCGCCAGGCCGTAGTTGACCAGGCCGTAGCTGGTGTGGAACAGGTAGCGCCAGATCACCGCCACCGCCACCAGCGTGGTCACCACCGGCGCGAACAGCGCGGTGCGGAACAGCGCCTTGAAGCGCGCCACCGGCGCGTTCAGCAGCAGCGCCGCGCCCAGCGAGGCGCCGATGGACAGCGGTACGCCGACGATCACGAAGTACGTGGTGTTCCACAGCGACTTCCAGAACATCGGCGTCTGCAGCAACTCGATGTAGTTGCCGAAGCCGACGAAGCGCAGGTTGTGGCGATCGGCCAGCGAGTACAGGTCGAAGTCGGTGACGCTCAGCGCCAGCGCCGACAGCACCGGCAGGCCGAAGAACACGCCGATCACGATCAGCGCCGGGCCGGCGAACAACCAGCCGATCAGGGAACCGCGCTTCATGGCGCCGCTCCCGCGGCCGGCGCCGCCGTGCCTTCGCGGTGCTGCTGGTGGATCCAGCGGCGTTTCTCCAGGATCTCGTCGACCCGCTTGTCCAGTTCCCGCATCGCCTTCTCCTGCGGCTCACCGCCGCGCACCACGCGCTCGGTGGCCAGCCGCATCTCCTGCACGATGCGCTCCCACTCCAGCACCTTCGGTGCCGGCTTGACCCGCTCCAGCTGATCGCGGAAGGCGTGCGCCAGCGGATCGTCGGCCAGCGACGGATACGCCCAGGTGCTGCGCCGCGGCGGCATGTCGCCGATCAGCGCGTGGAAGCGCGCCTGGATCTGCGGCCGCGACAGGAACTCGATCAGCTTCCACGCCGCGTCCTTGTGCTCGGACTTGCGGAAGATCACCAGGCTGGTGCCGCCGGCGATGCCGGCGCCGGGGCCGTCCGGACCCGGCAGCGGCATGGTGCCCCACTGGTCCTTGAGCGCAGCCGGCTGCACCTTGCGGAACTCGCGGATGTTCCACGGGCCGGAGATGTAGAACGCGTAGAAACCGTTGAAGAACTCGTCCCAGACGTTGGAGATCTGCGTCTCCGACATCTTCGGCGCCCAGCCCTGGTCGAACATGTTGGCGTAGAACGCCAGCGCCTTGCGGAAGCCGGGGCTTTCGAAGTTGCCGTAGTTGTTGTGGTCGCGCAGCAGCGGATCGGGCAGCTGCAGGCCCAGCGACAGTTGCTGCTCGAACTCGTTGAGCGGCATCAGGATGGCGTAGCGCTTCGGCCCGACATGCTTCTTCACCGCCGCCATCGCCTGCTCCCACTCGGCCCAGGTCTGCGGCAGCTTGGTCACCCCGGCGTCGCGCAGCATGTCCTTGCGATAGAACAGCAGGCGCGTGTCCACGTACCAGGGGATGCCGTAGAGCTGGCCATCGATGACGCTGGTGTCCCAGATGCCGGGGAAGTAGTCCTTCGGGTCGACCACCTTGGAGCGCTCGACATAGGGCTGCAGCGGCTGCAGCGTGCCCAGTTCGGCGAATTCCGGGATCCAGGTGTTGCCCAGCTGGCACACGTCCGGCAGGCCGTCGGCGGCGAAGGCGGTCAGCAGCTTCTCGTGCGCGGCGGTCCACGGGATGTTCTGGATGTCCACGTGGATGCCGGGATTCTCCTTCTCGAACTCCGGGATCAGCTCGGCCACCACCTCGGCCTCGCGGCCCATCGCCCAGAACCGCACCACCTCGCCCTGCGGGGCGCGCGCGCACCCGCACACGGCCACCATCAGCAAGCCCAGCGACACCCAACGACCGATCATGCGTGCTGCGCTCATTCGGGCTTCTGCGGCTGGCGCTGGTCGGGGTTCTGTTGCGCCTGCGCAGCGGCGGCGCGCGACTCGGCGATGCCGATCGCCCGCGCCGCGGCGGCCTGCTCGTCCTTCTTCGGCACCGGCTGCGCCTCGCCCTCCGGAGTCAGCCAGCCGCCGCTGAAGCCGGCGCGCTCCAGTCCGGTGCGGATGTACTTGTTCTTCTTCATCACGTTCCAGACGAACTCGTTGCGGTAGTTGGCGATCATGGTCAGGATCGGGCCCTGGTCGATGCCGATGTAGTCGCTGGAGACCCAGCCGCGTCCGGGCACGACGCGGCCGGTCTTGAGCGGGATATCGTAGTTGAAGCTGGGGTTGAACGAATCCAGGAAGCCGTAGCTGGAGTAGATGAAGTCGCCGTAGCGCTTGTGCATCTCCTCGGTGGCCGGAATCACCACTTCCGGCGCGAACACCAGCGAGGCCACCGCCGCGGTCGGCGCGATGGTGCCGTCGTCGAAGTTCTCGCGCAGGCCGGCGCCGCGCGAGGAATAGTGGCGGAACTGGCGTTGTTCGCCGCGATACTCCTGCTCGGTGTTCTGCGGCCCATCGCTGGCGGTCAGGCCCCACACGTTCTCGCCGTAGTCCTTCCACTTCATCGGATTGGCGATGGCGTACTCGCGCTGCGCCAGCACCGCGCGGCGGCTGTTGAGGAAGTAGTCGATGCCGCGCTCGCGCATGTACTGGTCCTGGATGTCGCGGAAGTCGATCCAGACATGGCTGTACTGGTGCGCGAACATCGGCCCGAACGACAGGTATTCCTGGCCGTAGTACACGCCCCAGTCGTTGTTGTAGGTGCGGGTCCACACCGTCCACGCATCCGGGCTCACCGCATGGGTGGGCGATCCCAAGGCCAGCACGTACAGCATCATCGCTTCGTTGTAGCCCATCCAGTCGTGGCTGATGAAGCCGCTTTCGGGGAACCAGCCCATCGAGATCAGCGGATCGCGCTGCTGCAGCCAGGTCCAGTCCACGCGCCGGTACAGCGTGTCGGCGATCTCGCGAATCTCCTTCTCGCGCGGGTCGTCGCCGTCGTAGTACGACTGCGCGAACAGCACGCCCATCATCAGCAGCGCGGTATCCACGCTCGACAGCTCCACCCAGCTGTCGTAACGGTGGCCGTTCTGCATGTCCAGAAAGTGGTAATAGAAGCCCTTGTAGCCGGCCTTGCCGGTGCGCTGCGGGCCGACCGGCGCATCGCGGAAGAACTTCAGCGTGGTCAGGGTGCGATCCACCGCCTGGGTCCGGCTGATCCAGCCGTTCTCGATGCCGATGGGATACGCCGTCAGCGAGAACCCCACCGACGCGATGCTGGCGAACGGACGCGACGGGAAGCGGTCGGGAGTCAGGCCATTGGTGTCGTTGGTGGTGTCCCAGAAGAACTGGAAAGTGCGCCGCTCGATGTCGCTGAACAGTTGCGGCAGCTCGGGCTTCAGCGGTTTGGGCGGCAGTTCCGCCTCGACCAGGATCACCTGCACCGGCTTCTTCTCCACCGCCTTCGGCTCCTCGACCTTTTTACACGCCGTCAGCAGCACCCCTGCTGCCATCACCATCAACGAAAACCTGATGAACCTGCGCTGCTTCTTCATCGTGCCCCCCGTGAAATCGTTTACATGCACGCAAAAAATACCCCACTTCCGCATCGCCGCGGCCCCCGGTGCACGGGAGCCGCGGCGACCTTGCTTACCAGTTCAAGCCGAACGACAGCTTGAACGTCCGCATCGGCGAGGCGAGCACGCCGTTCGGCGTACCGAACGCCGTATTCAGATCGGCGTACGTTCCGGTTGCGGTGTTGTAGTCCGCGTAGTTGGTCCAGTTGAACAGATTGATGACATCGGCGCGCACGTTGAACTTGATGCCCGACCCGGTATCCCATTCCTTGTTCGCCGCCAGGCTGAATTCCTTGTAGCCCAACGTGGCGTCCGGCTTGTACTGAATGATATAGCACTGGTCGTTGCCCGCCAGGCAGTTGGTGCCGTAGCGCGGGGTCTGGCTGGCCAGCGACAGCTTGGCCGACAGGGTGACGTCGTACGGCAGATCGTAGATGCCGGTGACCACCAGGCGGTTCTTCGGGATGCCGCCGGCCTCACGCCAGCCGTAGCCGGCCATCGACGGCTGGTCCAGCGCATAGTGCTCGCCGTACTGGCGGTTTTCCTTCGCGTCGGAGAAGGTATAGGCCACGGTCAGGCCCCAGCCCGATTCCTTGTCGTAGGGCTTGTCCAGCTTCAGCGCCAGCTGGTTGTTGCGCGTCTTCAGGCCGTTGGTGCCGAGCACGATCGCGCTGTAGCCGTTGGGCGAATCGGTGGGCACGCCGGAGGTGGTGCCGGGCAGGAAGAACGAGCCGTCGGCACGGCGGTTGCCGCGCAGGAACACGAAGCCGTCCTCGCTGACGATGCGGCTCAGGGTCACGTCCGTGTACCAGTCGTTGCCCCAGAAATGCAGCATGTTGCGCATGCCCAGGCTGAACTGGTCGGAGTACGGCACCTTGATGTTGTTGTCGATCAGGTACACCTCGCGGCCGCCGCCGGTGCCGGCGGTGGTGGAGGCGGCCAGCCCGTTCAGGCCGGCCTGGGTCGCATAGCTCGGGTCCCATGCCACGCACGGCTGACCGAGGCACGGCGTGTTGGCGCTGCTGAAGTAGTAGCTGTAGGAGCGGAAGTTGTTGTTGAGCTGCTCCAGCGCCAGGTAGTCGAACAGGTTGCGGTCGTACGCACGGCCGGCACCGCCGTAGATCACGTGCGCCTGGTCGCCGAACAGGTCGTAGGAGAAGCCCAGGCGCGGCTGCCAGGCATCCTTGAACGCCTTGCGGTTGTTGCCGGTGCTGATGTAGTTGGCGATGTCGTAGTTGGCGTTGTCCAGATTGCGCCAGTTCAGCAGCGCGCTGGCGACGTCGGCCGGGGTGACGAAGTCGAGGAACGACGGGGTCTTCTCGTAGTCGTAGCGCACGCCCAGGTTCAGGGTCAGGTGCTCGTTGACCTCCCAGTCGTCCTGCAGGTAGATGCCGTACTGCTTGTTCTGCGACTGCACCGAACCGCCGTCGCCGGTGTCGCCGAAGCGCACCCGGTACGGGGTGCCGACATCGCTGAGGATGTTGTAGTAGTACTGCGGATTGGCCGGATTGATCTGGGTCGAATCGAGCTGGATGTCCTTGTACTTCAGGCCCATCTTGATGGTATGGCTGCCGTGCCAGTCGAGGCTGTTGAGGGTCAGGTCGTCCTGCAGGGTCCAGCCCTTCTGGCCCTTGTTCTGGAAGCTGCTGCCGGCGCCGGCGCTGAGGATGGTGGTCTCGTTGCCGGCCTGCGGCACATAGGACAGCACGTAGCCGCTGCCGTCGGTGAGCGGGGTCTGGGTCCAGAACGCGCTCTCGTAGCTCAGGTTCAGATCGTTGAGGAAGGCCTCGCCGCTGTACTGCCAGCGCAGGTTGGCGCGCTTTTCCTTCTGCCCGTTGCTGCTGCCGTGCTGGTAGGTGGTGGTGTTGCCGATGTCCGACAGCTCGTCTTCCTTGCGGTACTTGCCGGTCAGCTCGAACAGGTTGTTGTCGCCCAGGGTCCAGTCGATCTTGCCGAAGTACAGGTCTTCCTTGAACGGCGTGCTGTAGGTGGCGACCAGCGGCTGCAGCTGCGCCGGCAGCTGGTCGACGCGGTCGGCGTAGATGCCGCCCGGGATCACCGTGTTCGGCGTGGTGTATTCCTTGGCCTCGTAGGCCACGAAGAAGTGCGCGCGGTCCTTGAGGATCGGGCCGCTGAAAGTGGCGCCGTACTGGGTCTCGGAGAAGTCGTCGCGCTGGCCGGCCTTGCGCTCCAGCGGGCTTTCGGCACGCCAGTCGTCGTTGGTCGTATCCCAGAAGAAGCTGCCGTGGAAATCGTTGGTGCCGGACTTGGTCGAGGCGACGATCGCCGCGCTGCTGACCTGGTCGAACTCGGCCTTGTAGTTGGAGGTGATGACCTTGTACTCGCCGATCGCCGACTGCGGGAACGGGTTGCCGCGGCTGGAATCCTGGCCGCTGACGCCGCCGGTCAGCACGTAGTTCTTCTGGCTGATGCCGTCGATGTAGACGTTGGTGCCGTTGGCCGAGGTCGCGCCGGAGCGCACCGTGGTGTTGCCCTTGGCGTCGCGCTGGAACTGCACGCTCGGCACGCTGTCGGCCAGCTCAAGGAAGTTGCGCGTGGCCTGCGGCAGCTTCTCGATCTGCACGTTGGAAATGTAGGTGGCGTTCTCCGAGGTACGGGTTTCCACCAGCACCGGCGGCGCCTGCACCTGCACCGCGTCGAGCGTGGTCGCGCCCTGCCCGTTGGCGGTGGCCGCTTCGCCGCCCACGCCCAGATCCAGGGTGGCGGTCTGGCCGACCTGCACGGTGACGTTCTGCGAGGTGGTCTTGCCGTCGGCGGTGACGTCGATGCGGTAGGAACCCGGCGGCAGGCCGCCGACCGAATAGGTGCCGTTGCTGGTCTGCACGCTGCGGCTCAGACCGGTGGCCAGGTTGGTGGCGGTGACCTGCGCGGACGCGGCCGGCGCCGAATCGACCTTGACCTGGCCGCGGATGGTGGCACCGGTGCTTTGCGCGAATGCCGGCGCGGCGCCCAGCAGCAGACAACTGGCGAGGGCGCAGCTCAACAGCTTGCGCGTGGGCCGGGCGGAGTGCGGGGTGTGTTGCATGTGGGGTTTTCCCTCCAGGAAGACGTGATGCTCGTTATGGGTGGTGCGTGGTGCTTCGATGGAACGAAGTGGAACAAGCGATGCGGCGCAGAAAAATGCGTCGCATCAGGAACGGGCCGTGCTGGAATCGCGCACGACCAACGTAGGAACCAGGGTCTGCCGCTGCCGGTCGTCCGCGTCGGGCCGATCAATCAGTTGCAGGAGGCGGTGCATCGCCTGCTCACCAAGCCCGGCGATGCTGACGCGCATGGTGGTGAGGGATGGGTGAACGAAACGCGCCAGCGGAATGTCGTCGAAGCCGGCCAACGCGATGTCGTTGGGCACGCGCACGCCGCTCTGGGTGAAGGCGTAGAGGCAGCCGAGCGCGGTCATGTCGTTGGCGGCGAACACCGCATCGGGCAGCGTGCCGGCCTGCAGCATCGCCTGTCCGGCGCGATAGCCGGAGGCTTCGTCGAAGTCGCCCGGGAACTCCTGGCCATGCGCTTCGCCGGAATGGCGTGCCACGGCGTCGCGGAAGCCGCGCAGGCGTTCGCGCGCGTCGAAGTTCAGTTCCGGACCGCCGATGAAGGCGATGCGGCGATGCCCCATCGCCAGCAGGTGCTCGGTCATCGCCACCGCGCCGGCGTGGTCGTCGATGCTCAGCACCGGATATTCGGTGCCCGGCAGGTGGGTGTTGATCAACACCGTCGGCAACGCCTGCGGCAGGTTGTCGGTGAGGAAGCCCGGACGCTCGGCATACGGCGACAGCACCAGCAGGCCGTCGACGCGGCCGCGCATCGCCCGCAGCGCCCGCCCCTGCTCTTCCGGGTCGCCGTGGTAACTGGACACCAGCAGGTGCTGGCGGCGCGCGCGGGCGGCGCCGTCGATGCCGCGGATCAGTTCGGAGAAGAATTCGCCGTACAGGTCGGGCAGCACCACGCCCAGGGTCTGGGTGCGGCGGCTGCTGAGGCTGCGCGCCGCCGCATGCGGGCTGTAGCGCAGGCGCTCGGCCACTTCCAGCACCAGGGTCCGCACCGGTGCGGCCACGTTCTCGTGGCCATTGAGCGCACGCGACACGGTGGCCACGGAAACCCGAGCCTCGCGTGCGACGTCTTTGATGGTAACCGCGCTCTTCGCCATCGTGCCGCCCTCCGCGGCAGAGACCTTGAGAAACTGGCGCGGACTGTAATCGTTTTCAGCGCGAGGCAGAAGCCCTTTGTTATTTTTACAATAAACGCCTTATTTTTCAGTTACTTGAATAATGAGAAACCGGTCGGAATCGTGCCGCAATGCAGCATAATCCAGGTGCAGATTCCGCTTTTTCCCGGGGTGTACACCCCTGTTTGGACCGGCGGCAGCCGTCGCCGGCGCGCGTCAGCCGCCCGTGCCCGGCACCTCGGCGCGGATCGACAGCGCGTGGATGTCGGTCTGCATCATCTCGCCCAGCGCCGCGTAGACGGCACGGTGGCGGGCCAGCGGCGCCATGCCGGCGAAGGCCGGGCTGACCACCCGTACATTGAAATGCCCGCGGCCGTCGCGCGCGCCGGCATGGCCGGCATGGCGATGGCTGTCGTCCTCCACCTCCAGCGCCTGCGGCGCGAACGCCGCCTCCAGCGCGGCGCGGATCCGCGCCACCCGCTCGGCGCCGATCTGGCTCATGGCAGCACCTTGCGGAACGGCCGCACCTCGACCCGGGCATAGACGCCGGCATCGACATACGGATCGGCCTCGGCCCAGGCCCGCGCCTCGGCCAGCGAGTCGAACGCGGCCACCACCAGGCTGCCGCTGAAGCCGGCCGGACCCGGATCCTCGGCGTCGATCGCCGGGCACGGCCCGGCCAACAACAGCCGCCCGGCTTCCTGCAATGCGGTCAGCCGCTGCAGATGCGCCGGCCGCGCCGCCGCCCGCCGCGGCAGCGCATCGGCCACGTCGTACCCCTCGATCACGTACCACATCGCGTCTCCGCCCTCGTTGCCTATCCAAAGACCTGTCATTGTAGAACCTGCCCCGGCACGGCGGCGCTGGACACCGACCCCGCCGGCGCATTACCCTTGGTCGTATTGCACGCGGCCGGATGCAGCGGCCCGTCGGTGATCGGCGACCCCAAGCCCCTTCCGACGACCGATTCGCTGCCTGACACCGCCCGCGCAGACGTCCTCCTCTGCAGTTCCCGCCGCCACGACACGCGTGGCGTGCGTCGTGTGTCTTGTTGAAGTACCGAGCGCGTTGCGGGGACGACGCGCCATTGAACCGCAGCACTGCCGGCAAGGAGCCGCGCCGGGTCGCGCCTGCCCGGCCCTTCGCTACCGCAACACCGATGTCCAACCGATGACTTCCGAACTCGCGCTCGACGCGAACCCGCCAACCCAGACGACCCCGCCACAGCAGCAGGAAATGCCGCTGGCGGTCGTGCATGGGCAGCCGGTCCTGCAGATCCCGCAGGATCTGTACATCCCGCCGGATGCGCTGGAAGTGATCCTGGATGCGTTCGAAGGCCCGCTGGACCTGCTGCTGTACCTGATCCGCCGGCAGAACCTGGACATCCTGGACATCCCCGTCGCCGAGATCACCCGGCAGTACGTGGACTACATCAACGTGATGCAGGAGTTGCGCTTCGAACTGGCAGCCGAATATCTGGTGATGGCCGCGATCCTGGCCGAGATCAAGTCGCGGATGCTGCTGCCGCGGCCGCCGGCCGAGGACGGCGAGGAAGTGGACCCGCGCGCCGAACTGGTCCGCCGCTTGCAGGAGTACGAACGCTTCAAGCAGGCGGCCGAGGACATCGACGCGCTGCCGCGGCAGGACCGCGACACCACCCCGGTGCACGCCCATGTGCCGGACCGTGCCGCGGTCAAGCTACCGCCGCCGGTGGAGTTGAAGGAAATGCTGCTGGCGCTGTACGACGTGCTCAAGCGCGCCGAACTGTTCAGCGGCCACGCGATCAAGCGCGAGGCGCTGAGCGTGCGCCAGCGCATGGGCGACGTGCTGGGCCGTCTGGACGACGGCAAGTTCCACCGTTTCGAATCGCTGTTCAGTGCCGAGGAAGGCAAGCTCGGCGTGCTGGTCACGTTCCTGGCATTGCTGGAACTGGCCAAGGAGCAGTTGCTGGACATCGTCCAGGAACCGCTGGCGCACGTCCCCGCCGAGGCCGCCGAGCGGCCGCCGATGCCGCCGATCTACGTCAAGTCGCTGGCACTGGGCAACACCAACGCGCCGCTGCAGTTCAACAGCGAGTTCGACGACAGCGACGCCGCCGACGCCACCACCTGAGCCACCGAGAACCCGCCCCCGCATGGATCAAGCGCTGATCAACCGCATCGTCGAGGCCGCCCTGCTCGCCGCCAACCAGCCGTTGCCGCTGGCGCAGTTGCACGGCCTGTTCCCGGAGGAGGAACCCGCGCCGCCAGGCAGCATCGAGCGCGCGCTGGAACTGCTGCGCGAGGCCTGCGAGGGCCGCGGTGTGGAACTGGTCGAAGTGGCCTCCGGGTTCCGCTACCAGGTACGCAGCGACGTGCACGCCTGGGTGGCGCGGCTGTGGACCGAGCGCAAGACCCGCTACACCCGCGCCACCCTGGAGACGCTGGCGCTGATCGCCTACCGGCAGCCGATCACCCGCGGCGAGATCGAGCAGGTGCGTGGCGTGGCGGTCAGCAGCAACATCATCCAGGCGCTGGAAGAGCGCGAGTGGATCCGCGTGGTCGGGCACCGCGACGTGCCGGGCAAGCCGGCGCTGTTCGGTACCACCAAGACCTTCCTGGATTATTTCGGGCTCAAGCGCCTGGACGAACTGCCGCCGCTGTCCGAACTCAAGGACATCGGCGAACTGGAGCCGCAGCTGCCGCTGGACCGCGACGCGCTGCCGGTCGGCGACATGGCCCAGGCCGACGCCGCGCCGGGCGACGCGGCCGATCAGGGCAACCAGGGCGACACCACGGCGCAGGCCGCAGCCGCCGGCGAACCCGCCGAGCCTGCCGCGACGGCGCAGGCAGACGCGGCCGATGCCGACGCTGCCGCCGACGCAGAAGCACGCGACACCGCAACACCGCACACCCCCGCGACCGACGACGCCCACGCGCCGGCGGCCACGGATTCCACGACCGCCCCGACGGGCGAACCCGAAGCCGCGCCGGGAGAGCGCGCGGCGGATGCGAACGAAGCCGAAGACAACGCCGTCGCGACGACGACCGTGGCTGTTGACGATGCCGATTCCGAACCACAGGCCGACGCGCAACGCGCCGGCCGGAGCCAAGTAAATGAGTGACACCTCCCGCAAGCTGTCGTTGAACAAGCTCTCGCTCAAGCGCGACGCCGCTGCCGCCGAGCAGCCGAAACTGGAAGAACGCCTGCACAAGGTCCTGGCCCAGGCCGGACTGGGCTCGCGCCGGGCGCTGGAACAGCGCATCGCCGACGGCCTGGTCAAGGTCAACGGCGAGGTCGCGCAGACCGGCATGTCGATCCGCAGCGGCGACAAGATCGAGCTGGACGGCCGCAGCTTCGTCGCCAGCGCGCTGACCGAGCCCTCGCGCGTGCTGATCTACAACAAGCCCGAAGGCGAAGTGACCACGCGCGAAGATCCCGAAGGCCGCCCGACCATCTTCGAGGCGCTGCCGGCGCTGAAGGGCGCGCGCTGGATCGCGATCGGCCGCCTGGACATCAACACCACCGGCCTGCTGCTGCTCACCACCGACGGCGAGCTGGCCAACGCGATGATGCACCCCTCCTACGAGATCGAACGCGAGTACGTGGTGCGCGTGCGCGCCCCGGAAGGCGAAGAGACCGTGCCCGACAGCATGATCGAGCGGCTCTCGCGCGGCGTGCTGCTGGAGGACGGCGGCGCCAAGTTCGACGAGATCGAACGCATCGGCGGCACCGACTCGCACGACTGGTTCCGGGTGGTGGTCAAGGAAGGCCGCAACCGCGAGGTGCGGCGCCTGTGGGAATCGCAGGGCTGCCAGGTCAGCCGGCTCAAGCGCACCCGCTACGGCAAGATCGCGCTGCCGCGCGAACTGCTGCGCGGGCACTCGATGGAACTGGCGCAGGACAAGGTCGAGGCGCTGCGCGCCGAGCTGAAGCTGGAGGAAGGCACCCCGTCGGCGCTGACCCTGCAGCCGGTGATCGGCCAGCGCAAGGCGGCCAAGGCCACCGTGCAGGTCGGCCGCGGCGGCAATGCCTACGTCAACGGTCACAACACCGCCGACGAAGGCCGCGAGCTGCGCCGCTTCGACACGTTCCGCGAGGACCGCGGCCGCGGCCGCGGCGGCAAGAAGCCGCACGGCGGTCTGACCGTGAGCGGCGAAATGGCCGCCAAGCAGGCGCAGAAGCCGTTCAAGCAGCGCGCCCCGAAGGGCCCCAAGCCGCTGCCGGACGGCAACCCCGCCGCGTTCCGCACCTGGTACGTGCCCGATGGCGTCAGCACCGGCCCGACCGGCCACCGCAATGCCGGTCCCGGCGGTCGTGGCCAGGGTCAGGGCCAGGGGCGTCCCTACGCCAAGCCGCGTCCGGCCGGTGCCGGCGCTGGTGCCGGCGCCGGCCAGGGCCGCGGTCAGGGCCAGGGCCAGCAGCGCAAGGCGCACCCCTACGGGCATCCGGGCAACGCGCCGAGCTTCCCGTCCGACCACGCCACCCCCGGCTTCAATCCCTACGGCGCCGCGCCGCGCGCCGCGCGCCCGGCCGGCGGCCAGAAGCGCGGCCCGGGTCCGGGCGGACGCCCCGGCGGCGGCAACCGCCCGGCCGGTGGACGTCCTCCGGGTGGCGGCGGCCGTCCCGGCGGCGGCGGCAACCGCGGTCCGCGCGGCGGCTGAGGACCACGCCGGTGCCGTGCGCGCCGGCCCGCTCCGCACCCGACAGGGCGCCTGCGCAAGCGGCGCCCTGTTTTTTATGGGGACGCTATCGACCACGGGGACGGCGCGCGCCGTCAGGCCGCGGCAGCCCCTCACCCAGGTGGTGCGACGGCCCGCAGCGCGGCCGCCCGTGCACTCACGCGCCGGCAGGCGCGTTCTTGCAGCCCGCAAACCCCGCCGGGATCTGCCTGGCGGTCCACTTGCCCTGAGACGCTGTGGAGACGAGCAGCGCCGAGGTCGCGTCGTAGCTGGGGGCCTGTGTCGCGCCGGGCCTGGCCAATCCCGTGTCATGGAAGCACAGACGTACGGACGTGGCATCGGCCGACAGCACCTCGAAGCGCATCATCCAGCCCTTGTCGGCCTCGAGCAGGCGCGCGCCATGGGCGGTTTTGGTGACATCCACGAAACCATAGTCCGCGAACGTCGTCTTCCCCGGCAGACGGCGGGGGCCGACCGAGTTGGGGAACGAGGTCAGATCAAGCTGCTGGATGACCGCGTCGACGACGCCTGCCTGCTGCGATACAACCGGAGACGACGCGCCGACGCCCAGCGCGAGAAGGCCAACAAGCATTCCGGAGGTCATGCGGACGATCTCGCGTGCGGAGGGAGTCGCGGATGATAAGCGCCGGGAACGCCGGCGCCCCAATGGAGATTGCCGTGCGCGGTGGCCGCCGACCAGGCGGCGCCCGACAGCGTCTCGCAGGCTCGAACGACAGGGACGTGGCGACATCAGCCCACCCGCTGTCGCGCCGTTCGCCCTGCACGGGCGAAGCCGATATCCTGGCGCATCTGGCGGCCGCTGCGGGTGGCCGCCCTCACCGACCAGGAATTCCCGATGACACGGAAGATGAAGATCGCCCTGCCGCTGCTGATCGCCGGCGTACTGAGCCTCGGCGCCTGCCAGAAGGCGCAGCAGAAGGCCCAGGAAGAGATCGCCGCGGCGCAGAACCCCTACCCGGCCAGTTCGCCGCTGCACGCGCCGTTCGATCGCATGCTGCGCAAGCTGGCCAACGACCCGCGCTACGTGGCGCTGCTCAAGCAGAGCGGCCCGCAGGCGCAGCAGGCCGGCTTCCAACTGGCGCAGAACGGCATCGCGCGACTGGACCACGCCACGCTGGAACAGCGCCTGCAGATCCTGTCGCAGGTCAGCGACAAGGTCGACGTGCGGCAGTGCGCCGTGCTGGCGCGCGGCGGTAACCCCAACGATGCGCAGGCGCTGAGCGCGGCGATGCTGTCGGGCCTGGAAACGCTGCCGCAGGCGCAGATCGACCGCTGGTTCGAGGTCTCGCTGAAGGCCACCGACGCGGAGTTGAACAAGACCCCGGCGCAGCCGGTGAGCCAGGAGCAGATCCAGGCGGCGATGAGCACCCTGGTCAAGTCGCTGCCCGCCGACCAGCAGCAGCGCCTGATGCGGGTGCTGCCGGAGATCGCCAAGGCCAGCGACGAGGACGCCTGCTGGACGGCGCGGACCCTGTACCGCCAGGCCCTGGCGACGCCCGAGCCGGTACGCGGCCAGTTGGCCTGGGTGTTCGCGCAGCAGTAAGCGCGCGGCAGCGCGAACCGTGCCCTGGCGCAGGGCGCGGTTTGCCGGGTCGCCGCGCATCTCCGCCGCACGGCGGGCTTCAGGCCAAGTGGCCGAGAGAAACCTTTGACCGAAAAAATCCAGGCGCGCTGCGCCTGGATTTTTTGCGTTGTCTCCGCCCTGGCTGCAACGCAGCGTCAGGGCGGAACGCAGCGCCTTACTTGCGGCGCTCGATCACGAAGTTGCCGACGTTGACGCCCAGATCGACGCCCTCGCCGGTGCCGGCCAGGGCCAGCGAGATATCGCCCTTGGTGACGACCTGCGCGGTGCTGGACTTGACCACGCCGGCATGCGCTTCGGCGGCGGCATAGGTGCCGAACAGATCGTTGAGGCTATAGGCGCCGGTGAAGGTGCCGCGGCCACCGACGATCTTCGACTTGCCGACCGTCAAGCCACCGCCCTTGCTGCTGATCTTGACCGGGATCACCGCGCCGTCGTTGCAGGTGATGGTGCCGGTGCCCTTAGCGGTCTTGTAGAACACCGACCAGCCGGACAGGTTGAAGGACAGCTTGCAATCGATGTTGCCGGCGGCCTGGGCCTGCGGCGCGAGCGCGGCCGCACCCAGCAGTGCGAACAGAGAGAGCGACTTGATCATGTGGGCATTCCGGGTGGGTGGACAAGGCGCGAGGGTAGCAATGGGTTTGTCGCGGCCGCGACAAGGTTGCGGGAGCGTCGCGCGTGCGTTCAGCAGGCATTTCCACTCGCGGCGGGCGCAGTCGGCCCCGGCTTGGCCGGAGCAAAGGCAGGCCGGGGCCGGCGCCAAGCATCTCCAGACTCGTTTGCGGCGGCCAGGCCTGATTGCCTCGGTGCTTTGTAGGCGTTAACGCGAATGCAGCGGGGACGTACGAAGCACTTGCTGATGGCGTAATGCGTCGGGACTGAAGTCCCTCCCACAGTGCACCTGCCACGTTTACCGCGACATGTCGCGGGAGGGGCTCTTGCCGCTTTTTCGAAATCCGCCGCGACAGGGGTTACCGGGAAAGCCCGTCGCGGCTGAAGCCGCTCCCACGACAAGCGTCTTCGGAAATAGCACGATGAGCTTTCCGGCGTCACGGGAGCCGCAGGCTAGTCGTCCAGACTGAAGGCGTCCGCATCGAGCATGGCCGGGAAGCGCGCGCGATGCGCGGCCAGCGCGGCGGCGGAGATCGTGGTGGTGGCGACCTGTTCGCGCTCGCGGATCTCCAGTTGCGGCTGGCCGAGGAAATCGATCACCGCGCTGTCGCCGGCATAGTGCAGGTCGTTGCCGTCCACGCCGACGCGGTTGACCGCGGCCACGAAGCACAGGTTCTCGATCGCGCGCGCGCGCAGCAGCGTGCGCCAGGCGTAGGCGCGCGCCGACGGCCAGTTGGCGACGAACAGCTGCAGATCGAAATCCAACTGGCCCGGGCGCTCGACGTCGTAGCGGTTGCGGCAGAACACCGGGAAGCGCAGGTCGTAGCAGACCTGCGGATTGATCCGCCAGCCCTTCCACTCAACGCACAGGCGTTCGTGCCCGGCGGCATAGCGCAGGTGCTCGTTTCCGTAGCGGAAAAGATGACGCTTGTCGTAATGCTGCAATGCGCCGTCCGGCGTGGCCCACAGCAGGCGGTTGAACACCTTGGCCTCGCCATCGGCGCCGGGCACGCGCAACTGCGCGCTGCCGGTCACCGCCGCGCCCAGCCGTGCCGCCTGCTCGCGGATCCACGCCACGGTCGGCCCGTCCATGTCCTCGGCCTGCGCCAGCGCATCGTTGGAGAAGCCGCTGGTGAAGGTCTCCGGCAGGATCACCAGGTCGGTGACGCCGGCCAGCGGCGCCAGCAGTTCGGCGTAATGCGCGCGGTTGCCGGCCGGATCGTGCCAGCGGGTGTCGCCCTGGACCAGCGAGATCCTCAGATCGTTCATAGCAGGGAATCGGGAAAGGGGAATAGGGAATGGGTAAAGGCTAAGCGCATCGGCGAGTTTTCACCATTCCCCATTCCCGAATCCCCATTCCCGGCGCTTACGCGCGCTACAGCGCGCGCAAGCGCTCGATCGCCGCATCCAGCGTCGCCTCGTTCTTGGCGAAGCACAGCCTGGCAAGGCGCTGGGCGGGCGGCGGGTCCTGGTAAAACGGCGACAGCGGGATCGCCGCCACGCCCTTCTCGATGGTCAGCCACTTCACGAACTCGGTATCGGGCAGGTCGCTGACCGCCGAATAGTCCACGAGCTGGAAGTAGCCGCCCGGCACCGGCAGCGGCTTCAGCCGGGTGCCCAGCAATTGTTCGCGGAAGCGATCGCGCTTGGCCTGGTAGAACGCGCCGAGCTGTTCGTCGTGCTCGGGCTCCTCACGGATCATCGCGGCGAAGGCGTGCTGGGCCGGGCCGAAGCTGGCGAAGGTGTTGTACTGGTGGACCTTGCGGAACTCGGCGCTGAGCGCCGGCGGCGCGATCGCGTAGCCGATCTTCCAGCCGGTGCAGTGATAGGTCTTGCCGAAGCTGGAGACGACGAAGGCGCGCTCGCGCAGTTCCGGCCAGCGCAGCACCGACTCGTGGCGGCGGCCGTCGAACACGATGTGCTCGTAGACCTCGTCGGAGATCAGGAAGATGTCGCTGCCGCGCAGCAGCTCGGTCACCGCATGCAGGTCGTCGGCACCGAACATGGCCCCGGACGGGTTGTGCGGGCTGTTGAGCATCAGCAGCCGGGTGCGCGGGGTGATCGCCGCACGTACGCGCTCCCAGTCCACCGCGAACGTCTGCGGGTCCAGCGGCACGTGCACCGCGCGTGCGCCGGCCAGGTCGATCGCCGGCTCGTAGCTGTCGTAGGCCGGATCCAGCACGATCACTTCCTCGCCCGGGCGCACCACCGCGTGGATGGCGTTGAACAGGGCCTCGGTGGCGCCGCTGGTGACGGTGACCTCGGTGTCGGCATCGACCTGGGCGCCGTAGCAGCGCAGCGCCTTCTCGGCGATCGCCTGGCGCAACGCCGGCACGCCGGTCATCGGCGGGTACTGGTTGTGGCCGTCGCGCATCGCCCGGTCCAGCGCCTCGATCAGCCGCGGCGGCACCGGGAAATCGGGAAAGCCCTGGCCCAGGTTGACCGCGCCGTGCTCGGCGGCCAGTTGCGACATCACGGTGAAGATGGTGGTGCCCACCTTGGGCAGCTTGGTCTGCGGATGCATGCGGGGGATCTGCGGGCAGCGGGAAAACGCCGAGTGTACGCAAAGCCGCTTGCCGGCGATGCGCCCTACACGCCGCCGCTCCACTGACGCAGCGCATGCGCATCGCCGCGTGTGGCCGACGCCGGCATCCGCCGGACGCCCGCATGCCGATACAATGCGCGCCTTCCCTTGCCGCCCGCCGCCGCGCCATCCGCCGCGGCCTTCGCCGATGACCGATCCGCTGTACACCGCCCCACCGCTACTGGCCGCGCACGGGCTCACGTTCGCCCGCGACGACGCCGCGGTGTTCGGTCCGCTGGACTTCCACCTGGATGCCGGCGAAGCGCTGCTGGTGCAGGGCGACAACGGCGCCGGCAAGACCACCCTGCTGCGGGTGCTGGTCGGCCTGCTGCGCGCCGAGGCCGGGCGCATCGAGATCGACGGCCACCCGGTGCGGCGCGGCGACCGCGCTCGCTTCATGGCCTACCTGGGCCACCTGGGCGCACTGAAGGCCGACCTGAGCACCCTGGAGAACCTGCACTACCTGTGCGGCCTGCAGGGGCGCCGGGCCAAGCAGATGCCCGGCAGCGCGCTGGCCATCGTCGGCCTGGCCGGCTACGAGGACACCCTGGTAAGGCAGCTGTCGGCCGGGCAGAAGAAGCGCCTGGCGCTGGCGCGGATGTGGCTGTCGCCGGCGCCGCTGTGGCTGCTCGACGAGCCCTACGCCAACCTCGACCTGGACGGCATCACCCTGGTCAACCGCATGATCGCCGCGCACCTGCGCAGCGGCGGCGCGGCCCTGGTCACCACCCATGGCGCCTATGCCGCCCCCCCCGTGCGCACCCGCATGCTGACCCTGAGCGGAGTCGCCGCATGAGCCTGGCCACGCCCGTTCCCTCGCTGTGGCAGGCCACCCGCGCGCTGCTGCTGCGCGACCTGCGCCTGCTGTGGCGACGCCGCGGCGACGCACTGCAGCCGGCGCTGTTCGCCCTGTTGATCGTGGCCCTGTTCGCGCTGGCGCTGGGCAACCAGCCGCGCCTGCTCGGCGAGGTGGCCGGCGCCGCGCTATGGCTGGCGGTGCTGCTGGCCGGCCTGCTGGCCCTGGACAGTCTGTTCCGCAGCGATGCCGAGGACGGCTCGCTGGAGCAATGGCTGCTGGCGCCGGTGCCGCTGGCCTGGCTGGTGCTGGTGCGGGTGCTGCTGCACTGGGTGACCACCGCCTTGCCGCTGATCGTGGCCGCCCCGCTGCTCGGCGAATTGCTGCACCTGCCACATGACCGCATGCCGGTGCTGCTGGCATCGTTGGCGCTGGGGACCCCGCTGCTGAGCCTGCTCGGCGCGGTGGTCGCGGCGCTGACGGTGGGCATGAAGCGCGCCGGCATCCTGGTCGCGCTGCTGGCCCTGCCGCTGTACGTGCCGGTGCTGGTGTTCGGCGCCGGCAGCGTTGCGGCGGCGGCGCAGGGCCTGGATCCGGCCGGCGGCCTGCTGTTGCTGGCCGCCGGCCTGGTCGCGGGCCTGGTGCTGGCGCCGTTGGCGGCGGCCGCGGCGATCCGCATCTCGCTGAGCTGAGCCTTTTGGGGCAGCGCCGGCGCGACGGCGGCCGTACCATGCAAGCGCAGTGTTCCCTCGCCGTTCCGTCGTTGTCGCATCGAATGTTGTCGCATCGAAGCCCGCCTTCCGCCAGCTAGAATCGTCCGCATGGCCTCTCTCGTCCGCTGGTTCCACCAACTCGGTTCGCCGCCGACCTTCGATCGCTTCGCTGCGCGCTGGACGCCGTGGTGCTACCTGGCGGCGCTGCTGCTGGCCGGCGTGGGCATCTGGCAGGCCCTGTTCGTGGTCCCGGCCGACCGCCTGCAGAGCGACGCCTTCCGCATCCTCTATATCCATGTGCCCAGCGCCTGGATGAGCCTGTTCGTGTTCGGCCTGATGGCCGTGTACGCGGCCATCGCCCAGGTCTGGCGGATCAAGCTGTGCGAGATCCTGGCGATGGCCTGCGCGCCGATCGGCGCCGCCTTCACCCTGATCACCCTGCTGACCGGCAGCATCTGGGGCAAGCCGATGTGGGGCGCCTGGTGGGACTGGGACCCGCGCCTGACCACCGAGCTGATCCTGCTGTTCCTGTACATCGGCGTGATGGGCCTGTACCTGGCGATCGAGGACCGGCGCACCGCCGCACGCGCGGCCGGGCTGCTGGCCATCGTCGGCGTGGTGCTGCTGCCGGTGATCCGCTATTCGGTGGTGTGGTGGAACTCGCTGCACCAGGGCCAGACCATCCGCCTGTTCGGCCAGTCCAGCATGGACCCGAGCATGCTGCCGCCGCTGTGGCTGATGGTGGCCGCGACCAAGTTCTGGTTCGCCGGCTCGCTGCTGGCGCGTGCGCGCGCCGACAACCTGCGCCGCGAGGCCGGCAAGGACTGGGTGACGCAACTGGCGGAGGCACGCGGATGAACTACCTGCCGTATGTGGTCGGTGCCTACGCGGTGTTCGCCGGGGTGCTGCTGGCCGATTTCGTGTTGGCGCGGCTGCAGGTGCGCGCGGCGCTGCGGGCGGCACGGCTGCGCGCACAACGCAAGCGCCAGGCCAAGGCCGAACCGGCGCCGCCGCTGGAGCTGAGCCGATGAACCCGCAGCGCAAGCGCCGCCTGCTGTGGCTGATGCTGCTGGTGCTGGCCGCCGGCCTGACCACCACGCTGGTGGCGATGGCCCTGCAGCGCAATGCCGCCTACCTGTACACCCCGGCCGAAGTGCTGGCCGGCAAGACCGGCGCGCACGCGCGCTTCCGCCTCGGCGGCATGGTCGAGAAAGGCTCGTTCCAGCGCGCACCCGGTTCGCTGCAGTCGCACTTCCGGGTCACCGACGGCGATGCGCAACTGACCGTGCGCTACGACCGGATCCTGCCCGACCTGTTCCGCGAGGGCCAGGCGGTGGTGGCCACCGGCAGCATGCACGACGGCGTGTTCGTCGCCGAGGACGTGCTGGCCAAGCACGACGAGACCTACATGCCGAAGGAGCTGGCGGACAAGATGGGCAGCGCGCATCGCAAGCACGATGTGGGGGCGATGCAGTGAGAGGCGGGAATCGGGATTGGGGAATGGGGAATCGTCGAAGCAAAAGCGCTGGCACGATCGTTGGCACCACCAAGCAGCGGCGACGGAACACGGGGGGGCAGCCTTGCGCCATGTGCATCCCGCAATCCGCTGCGCGTCCCGCCCTACCCGCCCGCGCGTTCCGCAAGCACCATGCTGCCTGAGGTCGGTCAGCTCCTGCTGATCCTTGCCCTGTTCACCGCGGTGCTGCAGGCGCTGCTGCCGCTGGCCGGCGCGCAGCGCGGCGATGCGCGCTGGATGGCGGTGGCGCGGCCGGCGGCGTTCGCGCAGCTGGCCTTGGTGGCCGGCGCCTTCGCGATCCTCACCCATGCGTTCGTGACCCAGGACTTCTCGGTGGCCTACGTCGCCGAAAACTCCAACTCGCTGCTGCCGCTGGTGTACCGCTACTCGGCGGTGTGGGGCGCGCACGAGGGCTCGCTGCTGCTGTGGACGCTGATCCTGGCGCTGTGGACCGGCGCGGTGGCGCTGTACTCGCGGCGCCTGCCGGCGCACGTCGTCGCGCGGGTGATCGGTACCCTGGCGCTGGTCAGCATCGGCTTCCTGGCGTTCCTGCTGTTCACCTCCAACCCGTTCGCGCGGCTGCTGCCGGCGCCGCTGGAAGGGCGCGATCTCAATCCGCTGCTGCAGGATCCCGGGCTGGTGATCCATCCGCCGCTGCTGTACGCCGGCTACGTCGGCTTCGCGGTGCCGTTCGCCTTCGCCATCGCCGCGCTGCTGGACGGCCAGGTGGACGCGCGCTGGCTGCGCTGGACGCGGCCGTGGACCAACGTGGCATGGGGCTTTCTGACCATCGGTATCGCGCTCGGCAGCTGGTGGGCGTACTACGAACTGGGTTGGGGCGGCTGGTGGTTCTGGGACCCGGTGGAGAACGCCAGTTTCATGCCGTGGCTGGCCGGGGCGGCGCTGCTGCATTCGCAGGCGGTCACCGAGAAACGCGGCAGCTTCGGCGCTTGGACCCTGTTGCTGGCGATCGCCGCATTCTCGCTGTCGCTGCTCGGCACCTTCCTGGTGCGCTCGGGCGTGCTGACCAGCGTGCACTCGTTTGCCGCCGACCCCGCCCGCGGCCTGTTCATCCTGGTGTTCCTGAGCCTGCTGTGCGGCGGCGCGCTGCTGCTGTATGCGCTGCGCGGCGGCCGCGTGGCGGCGGCGGCCGACGAGGCGCGGCAGCGCTTCGCCCCGGCCTCGCGCGAGACCTTGCTGTTGGCCAACAACCTGCTGCTGACCTGCGCCTGCGCCATGGTGCTGCTGGGCACGCTGTATCCGCTGCTGGCCGATGCGCTGGACCTGGGCAAGCTGTCGGTGGGGCCGCCCTACTTCGGCACCTTGTTCATCGTACTGATGGCGCCGCTGGTGGCGCTGCTGCCGTTCGGCCCCCTGACCCGCTGGCAGCGCGAACAGGCGTCGCGGCCGCTGGCGCTGCTGGCGCCGTGGGCCGGCCTGGCCCTGCTGGCCGGGGCGATCGGCTTCTTCCTGGCGCCGCAGGGTGCGTGGAAGACCGCCGCCGGCGTCGCCGCCGCGGCCTGGGTGCTGCTGGGCACCGCGCGCTTCGTATGGAGCCGGCGCCAGCTCAAGGGCAGCCGCTTCACCGCCGAGATGCTGGGCATGACCCTGGCGCACGCCGGCATCGCGGTGTTCCTGGCCGGCGCGTTGCTGGTCGAGGCCCTGGAGCAACAGCGCGAAGTGGCGCTGGCGCCCGGACAGCACCTGGAGCTGGGCCGCTACCGTTTCGAGCTGCAGGGACTGGACCAGCGCAAGGGCCCCAACTACGTGGCCGAACGCGCGCAGGTGCAGGTGCTGCACGACGATCGCCCGCTGGCGCTGCTGCACCCGGAAAAGCGCCTGTACGCCAGCGGCGGCCAGAACATGACCGAGGCCGGCATCCATCCCGGCCTGTTCGGCGATGTGTACGTCGCCCTGGGCGAGCCGCTGGGCGGCAACGCCTGGGCGATGCGCGTGCACGTCAAACCTTTCGTGCGCTGGATCTGGCTTGGCGCGGCGCTGATGGCGCTGGGTGGTTTCGTCACCGCCGCCGACCGGCGCTTCCGTCGTACCCCGGAGACCCCCTGATGTCCGCTCCCGCTCCACGTCGCCTGCCGCTGCCCGCCATCCTGCTGGGCGCGCTGTTCTTCCTCGGCCTGCTGGCGTTGATGGTGTATGCGGTGCAGCGTTCCGGCAGCGCCGATCGCGACGCGCTGCCCTCGGCGCTGATCGGCAAGCCGGCGCCGGCGTTCGAACTGCCGCTGCTGCACGACGCCTCGATCCGCGTGCGCAGCAGCGAGTTGCTGGGCGCGCCGTACGTGCTCAACGTGTGGGGCAGCTGGTGCCCGGCCTGCCGCGAGGAACACCCGGTGCTGACCCGCTTCGCGCTGAGCAAGCGTGTGCGGGTGATCGGCTACGACTGGAAGGACACCCGCGAGGACGCGCTGCGCTGGCTGGAGCAGTTGGGCAATCCGTTCCTGGCGGTGCTGTTCGACCCCGAAGGGCGCACCGCAATCGACTGGGGCGTGGCCGCGGCGCCGGAGACCTTCCTGGTCGACGCGCGCGGCGTGGTGCGCTGGAAGCATGCCGGCCCGCTGACCGATGCGATCATCCGCGACGAACTGCTGCCGGCACTGGAGCAGGCCGAGCGCGACGCCCCGCCGACGCGCGCCCAGGGCAAGGCCACGCCATGAGCCAGCACCGCCGGCCTGCGCTGCGGCTGGGCCTGCTGGCGCTGCTGGCGTGGTCCACGCTGGCCGGCGCCGAACCGGTGTCCGATCCGACCCCGCTGGCCTACCGCTCCGCTGCCGAGGAGGCGCGCTTCCATGCGCTGACCGCGGAACTGCGCTGCGTGCAATGCCAGAACCAGTCGCTGGCCGACTCCCACGCGCAGATCGCCATGGACCTGCGCCGCGAAGTGCTGGAACTGATGCACCAGGGCAAATCGGATGCGCAGATCAAGCAGTTCCTGGTCGATCGCTATGGCGAGTTCGTGCTGTACCGGCCGCAACTGGAAGCGCGGACCTGGCTGCTGTGGTTCGGCCCCTTGCTGCTGCTGGCCGGCGGCGCCGTGGTGATGATCCGGATGGTACGGCGGCGCGCGCCCGCGGCGACGGCGCTGCCGCTGCAGGACGAACAGGAATGGTGAGGCGATGCTGACTTGGGGCATGTCGGCTGCGGCGGTGGCGCTGGCGGCGCTGGTGTTCGCGGTGGTGCTGTGGCCGCTGCGCGGCGGCGGCCGCAACGGTGCGGTGCTGGCGGTGGCGATCCTGGCGCTGGGCGTGGCGACAGCGGCGCTGTACGCGTTGGTCGGCACCCCGCGCGCGTTGCAGGCGCAGAACCGCGAGGCACCACGCACGCTCGAGGATGGCGTGAAGCAACTGCAGGCGGCGCTGGCCAAGGATCCCAACCGGGCCGACGGCTGGGCCTTGCTCGGCCGTAGCCAGATGTCGCTGGGGCACAACGCCGAGGCCGCGGCCGCATTCGCGCGTGCGGTGCGCCTGGCGCCGGAGCAGGCGCCGCTGCTGATCGAAGCAGCCGAGGCGCGTGCGATGGCCAACCCGCAACGGCAGTTCGACGATCAGGCGCTGGCCTGGCTGCAGCACGCCCTGCAATTGGCGCCGGGCAGCGAACGCGGCGCCTGGTTCCTGGGCATCGCCCAGCGCCAGCGCGGCCAGGACGCCGCCGCCGCGGCCACCTGGGAAGCGCTGTTGCCGCGCGTGGACGCGGCCACCGCCGCGGCGCTGCGGCCACAGATCGACGCGGCGCGCAGCGCGGCCGGCCTGCCCGCCTTGCCCGCCGCCGGCGCCACGGCGCAGCCTGACAAGGCGCCGGCGACCGCCGGCCTGACCGTGGCAGTGTCGCTAGACCCGGCGTTCGCCGCCCGCGTGCGCCTGCGCGGCGACGCCAGCGTGTTCGTGATTGCCCGCGTGCCGGGCGGCCCGCCGATGCCGGTGGCGGTGCAGAAACATCCGCTGCAGGCGCTGCCGTTGCGGGTGACGCTGAGCGACACGGACAGCCCGATGCCGACGCAGAAGCTCTCGCAACTCAAGCAGGTGCAGGTGATCGCGCGGCTGTCGGCCAGCGGTAACGCCATGCGCCAGGACGGCGATCTGGAATCGGCGCCGGTGACGGTCACCCTGCCGGCGACCGCGCCGGTGGAGTTGGTGATCGGCAAGCCGTAGCGCAAGCAGTCGTGTGGGAGCGACCGTGACTGATCGGGACCGTCCGGTCGCGACCAGGCCAAGACGCCAGCAAGAGTGCGAAACGTCGTTGCAGCAGCGGCTTCAGCCGCGACACGCTCTACCGGGAGGCCGGTCGCGGCTGAAGCCGCTCCCACGAGACAACAGCGTGTCGGACTGGATCGCGGTGGAAGCGAATGATCAGACGCGCAGTAGATCCGGCCCGGCGTCACTCACGGACGCCATTGCGGCCCGACACGCTCCATCCCGCACCACGCATACGCCGGATGCGCAATCGCGCGGCTAGAATCGGCGCATGACCGAATTCATCCCGCCTGGCAGCCGCTTCCACACCCTGCCCTCGCCGTTCCCGATGAAACGTGGTGGCCAGTTGCATGGCGCGCGGGTCGCCTACGAAACCTGGGGCACGCTGTCGGCCGCGCGCGACAACGCGGTCCTGATCGTCACCGGACTCTCGCCCGACGCGCATGCCGCAGCCAATGCCGACGATCCCACGCCAGGCTGGTGGGACGGCATGCTCGGCCCCGGCAAGCCGATCGACACCCAGCGTTGGTTCGTGATCTGCGTGAACTCGCTGGGCAGTTGCAAGGGTTCGACCGGCCCGGCCTCGCCGCATCCGGACGACGGCAAGCCGTATCGCCTGCGCTTCCCGGAGCTGTCGATCGAGGACGGTGCCGACGCCGCCGCGCAAGTGGTGCGGGCACTGAACATCGCGCAGTTGGCCTGCGTGATCGGCAACTCGATGGGCGGCATGACCGCGCTGGCGCTGCTGCACCGGCATCCCAGCCTGGCGCGCAGCCACATCAACATCTCCGGCAGCGCGCAGGCACTGCCGTTCTCGATCGCGATCCGCTCGCTGCAGCGCGAGGCGATCCGGCTGGATCCGAACTGGAACGGCGGCGACTACGACGAGGCCACCTATCCCGAGTCGGGCATGCGCATGGCGCGCAAGCTCGGCGTGATCACCTACCGCTCGGCGCTGGAATGGGACGGCCGCTTCGGCCGCGTGCGGCTGGACTCGGACCAGACCGACGACGATCCGTTCGGTCTGGAATTCCAGGTCGAAAGCTATCTCGAAGGCCACGCCCGCCGCTTCGTGCGCCGCTTCGACCCGAACTGCTATCTGTACCTGAGCCGCTCGATGGACTGGTTCGACTTGGCCGAACCTGCGGGCGGCGACGTGCTGGCCGGCATCGCCACGATCCAGATCGAGCGCGCGCTGGCGATCGGCGCCAACACCGACATCCTGTTTCCGGTGCAGCAGCAGCAACAGATCGCCGACGGCCTGCGCGCCGGCGGCGCACAGGCGCAGTTCCTGGGGCTGGATTCGCCGCAGGGCCACGATGCGTTCCTGGTCGATTTCGCGCGGTTCGGACCGGCGGTGCGGGCGTTTCTGGATGCGCTGTGAGTGGTGCGGCGTACTGGTCGCATCACTCCATCATGCGGTGCCTGGCGAAGCCGCCATCGGCAAGTCGAGATGGACTTAACTCAAGATGCATCCCGCTCAGTGAGTTGATTTCCCTCCGAACACGTCGCACCTAGCAGATCCCGCGCGCGTAACCGCTGCCACGGTCGTACGCACGGACCGACTGACACGCTGGCGACACACGGAATTAGAAAGGCAGAAGCGAGAGCACGGCAGATCCTTTGCCGTACTCTCGCCGATCGTTGCAGCAGAACGCCGGCAACGGTGATATCAGTTGAACCGCGGCATGTCCGCCAGCGCCGTGTTCTGGATCAGCGTCTCGCCATTGAACTCGAAGTAACGGCCATAGGCGGTGATCACCTCATGTCGATTGCTCTTGAGTTCACGCGTGTCGAACTTGCACGGCGTACCCGCCGGACCGTAGTTGCAGATCTGCTGATAGCGCGCAACGCTCTGCAACGGACCGGAAGCAAGCAGATTGCCGTTGGCGTCCCACATCCAGTACTGCCCGTACGCATTGACCGACTCGACCAGCCCGCCCCACTCCGGGAACACGACCAGCGAGCGCGTGTCGAATACGCAGGGATTCTTTCCTTGGCAAGGGCCAGCCGCATACCGCGGGACGTCTTTCAGTTCTCCACCCTGCGGACCAAACGGCTGGCCGTTGGCGTCGAAGTTCCAGTAACGACCGTAGGCGGTGATGGATTCGAGGTAGCCCACGCCTGGGTAGTTCACTTCGGCGCGGGTTTCGAACTTGCAGATGTCCTGACGCGAAACGAACTGGGCAGTGCACGGGCCGCTGCCAGTCGCATAACGCGACACGCTGCTCAGCGGCATCGGCCTGGCCACTGCCTGCCCCTGGGAATTGAACTTCCACAGATGACCGTAAGCGGTAGCAGATTCAGTTCCATCCGGCGCTTCGTCCATTGTGCCCAGCTTGCATGCAGCCACCTGAAGCGAATCGCCGCCGAAGTTGTAGAGGCAAGCACCAGGAATCTTGCCGTTGCCTGCCATCGAACGGGCCCAGTTGACGGCGGCCTCCGCGTTCAACAAGCCGGCACCACAACGATTGTTGGCGCACGACATCGGCGTGGCGGTGCTTTGTAGGATGCTCTTGATCTGGTCGGGCGTCAGCGCAGGATTCACCGACAGCATCAGCCCGATCACGCCGCTGGCGTGCGGCGCCGACATCGACGTCCCCGAAAGATAGCGATAGCAGGAGGTCAATCCGCTTCCGTTGCTCACGGCCCAAGTCGAGAGCACGCCGACTCTGGTTGTGCTATTCCCCTGCGAAATCGGATTGATGATTGCCGGGCAATCTCCAACCCCTGCGCCATAGACGCCTTCGTCGCGGGTCGCGCCGCCTCCTGGCGCCATCAACGTCAAGGACACGCCACCGTTCGTGTAAGGAGCCTCCAGATTCATCTGATCGGTTGCGCCAACAGAAATCACCTCCGGACAAGAGGCAGGCCGCACATTGGCCACATCCACCCACGAAGCGGAAGCCGCTTGGTCGTAAATTATTCCCGGCGCATTATGGTTGCCAGCCGAAGCAACGATCGACACACCCGCGGCATGTGCTTGGGCTATCGCACGATTGGTGTACTGATAGTTGCTGCATGCACTGTTCGCTTCGGCCAGGCTCAAATTGATGACTCTTGCGCCGGATTGAACAGCCTGTTTGATCGCTCCAGCAAGCACGTCGTCCGTCAGACCTGAATCGACCCTTCTGGACAGGATCTCGCACTGCGGACAAACGGCGGCAATCCCCTGACCATTCTGCGTCTTGGCCGCGATGATGCCGGCGACGTGAGTCCCGTGAGAAAAGTCCCCAGCCTCTTTACCATCGTATGCATCGCTGGATCCGGCAAGGTAAAAATCCTTGCCACTCCCATCCTGGGCCCACGTGATATCCGGGTGTCCGGAATACCCAGAATCGATTGTGGCAATTCGAATCTTCTGGCCATTCGCTGGCGCAAGCGCCCAGGCCTGCGGTGCGCGAATCGCGGAAAGATTCCATTGCTGCGCCGAAAGCGGATCGTTGGTAGGCGCCTGTGCGTGGACCGAGCTACTTAGTGCCAGTCCTATCAACGCCCCTAAGCGCACCAGGGCAGACAAACGTTTCTTCGCGAACATTGTTCCAGACATACGTGAAACTCCTTTTCTCTGATGGGCAACCCCCTGTCGCCCGGTCATCCGGAAAGAAACTGACTACCGCTTCGTGGTGTTCGCTCCGCATCACCGACCGTCGCGAAATTCTATAGCGGTGACGTCTCACAGGCCGACACTGACGGCGCGTTGTATACCATCAGAGAATCTCGTCCCAGTTGCCATCGTTCTGCGACGTGCGTGCCTGGAGGTCGCCGCCATTCGTGGCACACGTGCGCCACGCGCGACCAGTCACGCTGCGCGTGTCTCACACCGTGTCATCGCCCGACGCTTCGACGCTGCGCACGAGCTGTCCGTCCTGCAAGCGATAGCGCACATGCACCACCCCATCGGGCAGCGTGTCGTGGCTGATCAGCAGCAGGCTGCGCTGGCCCAACGCCTGCGCCAGGTCGCGCAACAGCGCCTGCGCGGTGTCCACGTCCAGGCCTTCGGTGGGTTCGTCCAGCACCAGCAGCGGTGCCTCGCGCAACAGCGCGCGGGCCAGGGCCAGGCGCCGCGCCTGGCCGGCGGACATGGTGGCGCCGTTTTCGCCGAGCCAGGCATCGAGGCCACCGACTTCGTGCAGCCAGGCGTCGAGCCGCACGTCGGTCAGCACCCGCTGCAGCCGCGCATCGTCGGCTGCGGGATCGCCCAGGCGCAGATTGTCGCGCACGCTGCCGGCGAACACCGGCGCGCCCTGCGGCAGCCAGGCGACGCGGCGGTGCCACTGCGCCTCGGCCACCTCGCGCAAATCCGTGCCGGCGTAGCGCACGCTGCCCTGTTGCGGATCCCACAGCCGCAGCAGCAGCGCCGACAGGGTGGTCTTGCCGCTGCCGCTGTCGCCAGAGAGGGCGATGCGCTCGCCCGGCGCGATGCGCAGGGACACACCGTCGAGTACGCGCCGCGCCTCGCCCGGCCAGGCGAACACGACGTCATCGAACTGCACCTCGCCGGTCGCCGGCAGCGACTGCGGATGCGCCGGGTCAAGCACCGGTGGCGCCTGCCCGGCGATCGCCTGCAGGCGCCGCGCGGCGACGCGGCCGGACTGCAGCGCCTGCCAGGCCAGGCCGGCCCCGGCCCAGACCTCGAGCAGGGCCACGGTCAGGAACACCAGGCCGGCGGCCTGTTCGGCGCTGATCGCGTCGGCACGCGCCGCACCCAGCGCCACCCACAGCATCGCCAACAGGCCCGCCGCAGCGCACAGCGCGTGCAAGGCGTTGCCGCCGATCAGCCGCTGACGCTGACGCCGGTCCTCGGCGCGCACCGCCTGCGCGCTGGCGTCCACGCGCGCGATCCAGGCGGCTTGCGCGTCGAGCGCGGCCAGGTCGGCGGCGCCCTCCAGGCCTTCGTAGGCCAGAGTGCGCAAGGCTTCGCGCTGCTGCGCGCGCGCACGTTCGCGAGCCTCGCCGCCGCGCGCCACCACCCACGGCACACCCAGTCCGATCGCCAACGCCAGCGCGGTCAGCACCAGCGCCGCCGGCCCGTGGATCGCCGCTGCCGCGGCAATGCCGATCGTGCCGACGCCGAGCAGTGCCGCCAGCGGCGCCAGCGCGCGCACCACCAGGCCGTCGACCTCGCCGATGTCCGACATCAGCCGTGCCAGCAGTTCGCCGGTGCGGCTGGCGCCGAGCCGTGCCGGTGCCAGCGGCAGCGCGCGGCGGAAGAACCACACCCGCAGGTCGCGGGCGCTGCGCAGGGTGGCGTCGTGCCCGACCAGCTTTTCGCCATAGCGCGAGGCGATGCGGGCGAAGGTCAGTGCGCGGATGCCCGCCGAGGGCGAGAAGAAATTGAACCCGCTGCCCATGCCGACCGCGCCGGCCAGCGCTGCGGCGGTGAGGAAGCCGCCGGACAGGCCGAGCAGCCCGACCCCGGCCAGCATCGTGCACAGCACCAGCAGCGCGGTCAGCAGCAGCCGGCCGAGATGGCGGCCGAACACGCCGCGCAAGCTGTCGCGAGTGCCGCTCATGGCTGCGCTCCCTGGGTCGCGGCGGAGGTGGTGCGTGCCGGCAACCGCAGCACGGTATCGGCCCAGCGCATCGCCGCCTCGCTGTGGGTGGCGACGATCACGCTGCGGCCGCGGGCGAAGTCCGCCAGCGTGCGCAGCAGGTCCGCCTCGGTGTCCGCGTCCAGGAACGCGGTCGGTTCGTCCAGCAACAGCAGTTCGGGATCGCGCAGCAACAGTCGCGCCAGGCCGATGCGCCGCGCCTCGCCGCCGGACAGGCCGAAACCGCGCTCGCCGATCGGCGTGTCCAGCCCCTGCGGCAGACGTGCGGCGAAGCGCAGCACCTGCGCCGCCTCGGCGGCGGCATGCAGTTGCGCAGCGCTGGCCTGCGGATCGGCCAGGCGCAGGTTGTCGGCGATGCTGCCGTGGAACAGATACGGCCGCTGCCCGGCGTAGCCGATGCGCAGCCCCTTGCGCACCTGCAAGGTACCGGCACGCGGCGGCAGCCACCCGGCCAGCGCTTCCAGCAGCGTGCTCTTGCCGCTGCCACTGGGGCCGACCAGGGCCAGGCGCTGTCCGGCATGCAGATCGACATCCAGGCCCTGCACCGCGTCGCAGCGCGCACCCAGCGGCCGCAGATGCAGCGCGCGCGCCTGCAGCAGCGGTACCTCGCGCGACGCGCTTGTGGAAGGCGCGGCGACGGGCATTGCCTCGGCAGCGGCGTCGTTCGGCACGATGGCCCCCTCGGCGTGCGCAGCCGGTGTATCCGTGGCCTGCGGCAGGCTTTCCAGCAGGCGCTCCACCTCGGCTGCCGCGGCCAGCGCATTGGCGCGGTCGTGGTAATGCGCGGCCAGGCGCCGCAGCGGCGCATAGAACTCCGGCGCCAGCAGCAGGCAGAACACGCCGGTGCCCAGGGTCGGCACGCTGCCGTGCAGGGCGATCATGCCGAGGTAGCTCAGGCCCAGGTACAGCGCGACGATCGCCACGCTGACCGAGGCGAAGAACTCAAGCACGGTGGACGACAGGAACGCGATGCGCAGCACTTTCAGCGTGCGCTCGCGCACGCCCTCGGCAGCAGCGGCGATCCCGCGCAGTTCGTCGTCGCCGCGCCCGTACAGGCGCAACAGGCCCAGGCCCTTGAGCCGGTCGGCGAAGTGTCCGCCCATCCGCGCCAGTTCGCGCAACTGACGGCGGCCGGCGGCCTCGGCGCCCCAGCCCACCAGCATCATGAAGATCGGCACCAACGGCGCGGTGAACAACAGGATCAGACCGACCACCCAGTCGCTCCACGCCACCGCCAGCACGATCAACAGCGGCACCACGCTCACTTCCCAGCGCGCGGGCCGGTAGCCGGCGTAGTAACCGTCCAGCGCATCGCCATGCGCCAGCAGCAGTTCGCCGAGTTCGCCGTTGCGCTGCCCACGCAGCCACAGCGGCCCGCGCTGCAGCAGTTGCCGGTACACGCGCCGACGCAATTCGAGTTTGGCCGCATCGGCGACATCGCCGGCAGCCCGCTGCGCGGCGGCGCCGAGTCCGGCGCGCAGGACCAACACCAGCGCCAGCAGGCCGAAGGCCGGCAGTGCCTGCGCCAGGTCGTGGCGCTCGACCAGCAGCGCCTGCACCAGCCAGGCGATGGCGCCGGCCTGCACGATCAGCAGCGCGCCGGACGCGCTGATCGCCGCCGCAGCCAGGCGCTGGCGGCCGCGCGCGGCCACGGCCAGGGCCTCCAGCCAGCGCATGCGCTGCTGCCGCTGCTGCGGCGTATCGGCGGGCAGTGCAGTGGACGGCTCGGCGGAATCGGTCAAAACGGGCTCGGCGCGGCGAACGAAGTCGCCAGTTTAGCGGGAAGGCGCTTCCGGGCCGGAACCGCCGTGGCCGCCACGATGCCGGGCACCCCGGTTGCGCACATTGATCTGAATCAAGGTCGAACGCGCCGGCCCGGCGGAAGATCGCCTCCAATCTCCCGCCACTCGGCCACCCAGATGCACATCTTCCACGAGGTAGCACAGCCATGATCGACACCACTGTCGTAGAGCTGTCGCGGCTGCAGTTCGCCATGACCGCGATGTACCACTTCCTGTTCGTCCCGCTCACCCTGGGCCTGTCCTTCATGATCGCGATCATGGAGAGCGTGTACGTCATGACCCGCAAGGACGTGTGGCGGCGCATGACCCTGTTCTGGGGCGTGCTGTTCGGCATCAACTTCGCGATGGGCGTGGCCACCGGCATCGTCATGGAGTTCCAGTTCGGCATGAACTGGTCCTACTACAGCCACTACGTCGGCGACATCTTCGGCGCGCCGCTGGCGATCGAAGGGCTGATGGCGTTCTTCCTGGAGGCGACCTTCATCGGCCTGTTCTTCTTCGGCTGGAGCAAGCTCACCCCGGTCAAGCACCTGATGGTGACCTGGCTGATGGCGCTGGGCACCAACCTGTCGGCGGTGTGGATCCTGATCGCCAACGGCTGGATGCAGAACCCGACCGGCGCGGTGTTCAATCCGGACACCATGCGCATGGAAGTGGTGGACTTCATGGCGGTGGTGTTCAACCCGGTGGCGCAGGCCAAGTTCGTGCATACGGTCAGCGCCGGCTACGTGACCGGTGCGGTGTTCGTGATGTCGATCAGCGCGCTGTACCTGCTGCGCGGCAAGCACCGCGACATCGCCCGGCGCTCGTTCGCGGTGGCCGCCGCGTTCGGGCTGGCGTCCTCGCTGTCGGTGGTGGTGCTGGGCGACGAGAGCGGCTACGCCGCCAACGAACACCAGAAGATGAAGCTGGCCGCGATCGAGGCGATGTGGGAAACGGAGCAGGCGCCGGCCGACTTCACCGCCTTCGGCATCCCCAACCAGGCCACCGGCAAGAACGACTACGCGATCAAGGTGCCGTACCTGATGGGCCTGATCGCCACGCGCTCGTTGAACACGCCGGTGCCGGGCATCCTGGAACTGGTCAAGCGCGCCGAGCACCGCGTGCGCGGCGGGCAGATCGCCTACGGCGCGCTGCAGCGGCTCAAGGCCAACCGCAACGACGCCGAAGCGCGGGCGGTGTTCGATCGCCACTGGCAGGACCTGGGCCACGGCCTGCTGCTCAAGCGCTACCGCGAGGACATCCTCAACGCCACCCCGGAGGAGATCGCCAAGGCCGCGCTGGACACGGTGCCGCGGGTACTGCCGCTGTTCTGGACGTTCCGGGTGATGGCCGGCCTGGGCTTCTACCTGATCGCGTTCTTCGCCGCGGCGCTGTGGTTCTCCTGCAAGCACAACTTCGAGGACAAGCGCTGGTTCCTGAAGCTGGCGCTGTGGACCCTGCCAATGCCGTGGATCGCGATCGAGTGCGGCTGGTTCGTGGCCGAGTACGGCCGCCAGCCGTGGGCGGTGGAAGGCGTGCTGCCGACCTTCTATGCCGCTTCCGGCCTGGCCCTGCACGACATCCTGATCACCCTCGCCGGCTTCGTGGCGATCTACACCACGCTGCTGATCATCGAGATCAAGCTGATGCTCAAGGCGATCCGCAAGGGGCCGGACGACCTGCCCGCCCTGCTGCAACCCGCCCCGCGTCCCGTCACCCCGATCGCCGCACCTGCGGCCGCCGGCCACCTCTGATTCCGGCAGGAGACACACCATGGACTTCATTGCATTGGACTACACCACGCTGCGCGTGATCTGGTGGCTGCTGCTGGGCATCCTGCTGATCGGCTTCGCGGTGATGGACGGATTCGACCTGGGCGTCGGCGCGCTGCTGCCGTTCGTGGCCAAGACCGACGCCGAACGCCGGCTGGTGGTCAACACCATCGGCCCGGTCTGGGAAGGCAACCAGGTCTGGTTGATCCTGGGCGGCGGCGCGATCTTCGCCGCCTTCCCGCCGCTGTACGCGGTGAGCTTCTCCGGCTTCTACCTGGCGATGTTCGTGATCCTGTTCGCGCTGATCCTGCGCCCGGTCGGGTTCAAGTTCCGCGGCAAGCTGCCCAGCCAGCGCTGGCGCAACGGCTGGGACTGGGCGCTGTTCGTCGGCGGCTTCATCCCGGCGCTGATCATGGGCGTGGCGGTGGGCAACGTGCTGCTGGGCGTGCCGTTCCACTTCGACGACACCCTGCGGGTGTTCTACACCGGCAGCTTCTTCGGCCTGCTGATGCCGTTCGCCCTGCTCGCCGGCCTGCTCAGCGTGAGCATGCTGGTGGCGCACGGCGCGGCGATGCTGGTGGTGAAGACCGACGGCCCGGTGGCCGAGCGCGCGGCGCGCTACGGCAGCATCGCCGCCCTGGCGGCCTGCGCGCTGTTCGCCGGCGCCGGGGTATGGGTGGCCACTGGCCTGCCCGGCTATGCGGTCACCTCGCAGGTGGTCACCGACGGCGCCACCAACCCGCTGCTGAAGACCGCCGTGCTCGGCGAGGTCGGCGGCTGGATGCACAACTACCAGACCATGCCGCTGACCGCCCTGGCCCCGGCCGCCGGCCTGCTCGGCCTGCTGCTCAGCGCGGTGCTGCTGCGCAAGCGCCGCGGCGGCCTGGCGTTCATCGCCTCCGGCGCGGCCATCGCCGGCATCATCCTGACCGTGGGCTTTGCGATCTTCCCGTTCCTGCTGCCCTCCTCCAGCCAGCCCGGCTCCAGCCTGACCGTGTGGGACGCCTCCAGCAGCCACCTGACCCTGTGGATCATGCTGCTGGCCACCGTGGTGTTCCTGCCGATCATCCTCGGCTACACCACCTGGGTGTACCGCGTGCTCAAGGGCAAGGTCACCGCCGCCTCCCTGGACGACAACCCCAACGCGTACTGACGCGCCCGCAAGGAGAAACGATCATGTGGTACTTCGCCTGGATTCTCGGTGTCGGCCTGGCCTCCACCGCCGCCATCCTCAACGGCATGTGGTTCGAAGCGCGCGAGCGCAACGCGGCGGATGCCGCGGACGCAGCCGCCGCGGGGGACTGAAATTTTTTTGCAAAGGCGCTTGCCGAATGCGGAAGACCTCCGTATCATGTGCGGCTCCTTCGGGGTGTAGCTCAGTCTGGTAGAGCGCTACGTTCGGGACGTAGAGGTCGCAGGTTCGAATCCTGTCTCCCCGACCAGTTTCAAGGTCACAAGAAGCCTGGAAAACCACAGTTTTCCGGGTTTTTTTGTGTCTGCAATCCGGTCTCGCGACGGCGTGGCGTCGCCCCCGCATTGCTACGGCGTACTTGGCCGCTTGCGGCGGCGACCCGGATCGGTCTGCACGACGGCGAACATCGGCACCGCACCGATCCCGGTGATGCACATCAGTGTCCATCGTGGGAACCGCTGCTCGCATCCCGTCCCCTGTCTCGGCATTGCGTCAGCGGCCCGAGCGCATCACGCGCCCGCCCTCCCGACGCGTCACGAGGACACTTCCATGCCCGGCAAAACCATCCACACCCTGATTACCTGGATTCCCGATTCCGCCAACGATGGAGAACGCGAGGCGAAACGCCTCAATGCCAGATTCTCGGCCTATTCGAACGTGATCGACGGCCGCAAGCTCACCAGCAGCGCACTGGACGGCTACATGAGTCTGATCGTGGTCGGCCACCGCAGCGAACTGCTCAAGAGCGGCGTGCTGGGCAGCCTGACCACGCTGGTGCGTGGCTCGCAGTGCCCCTGGGTGGTGCTGGCGAACTGCGCCAGCGGCACCGCGACGCAACAGGGCACGCTCGGCGATAACGAACTGTGGGAGCCGGCCCAGAAACTTGCCAATGATCTGAAGATCCGGGTCTCCGGTACCACACGCGCACTGACCTTCGACGAGGTCGGCCAGGGAACGGCCTTTGCGCTGGCCCTCGGCGAAGTGCTGATCCGCTCCAATCCGCCCGGCACGAGCGGACTCTGGAAGGACTTCCACCCGCAGGACGGCATAGAGCAAATCACGCAAGGCTTGCGCAACCTGTAAACGCCCCGGCGACGCCCCACACCGCGTGGTCCCACCACGATCCCGCGCACGACGCGCGGGATCGGGAATTGGCTCACTCCACCGGCAAACTGATGTAGCTCGCCTGCTGCGGCGTGTGCCAGATCCGCTGCGTCGCCTTCTGGTAATCGCCCGGCTTGGCGAAGTAGATGTTCGGCACGTAAGTCTGCGGATTGCGGTCGTACAGCGGGAACAGGCTCGATTGCACCTGCACCATCACCCGGTGGCCGCGCTCGAAGGTGTGATTGGCGGTGGGCAGGCCGAAGCGGTAGGCCAGCGGCTGGTTCGGGGTCAGCGGCGCCGGATGCTCGAAGCTTTCGCGGTAGCGGCCGCGGAAGATCGCCAGCGACACCGGCAATTCATAGCCGCCCAGTTTCGGATCGGACGCCATCTGGTCCGGGTACACGTCGATCAGCTTCACCACCCAGTCGCTGTCGCTGCCGCTGGTGGAGGCCTGCAGGTTCACCTGCGGCGCGCCGGCGATGCGCAGCGGCGCCTGCAGCGGTTCGCTGACGAAGGTCAGTACGTCCGGGCGGCCATCGACGAAGCGCTGGTCGTGCACCAGCCAGGTGGTCCACATGTCGCGGGCGCCGAACACCACCGGGCGCGGCACGAACGGCACCGGCTTGGCCGGGTCGGACACGTATTCGGTGTACTCGCCCTGCCCGGCCTTGGGCGCCTCGAACGAGACGCGGCCGCCGGCCTCCAGGTACAGCGGCTTGCTCTGCGCCGGGCAGCCCTGCGCGCAGCTCAGCGGCCAGCGCTGCAGGCGGTCCCAGTGGTTGGCGCCGGTATCGTAGATCAGCACCGGCGGCGTGTCGGCCTTGGGCGCGCCGTCGACCAGGTACTGATCGAAGAACGGCTTGAGCACGTCGCGGCGGAACTGCAGCGCGGTGTCGCCGTCGAACTGCAGCGCGCCCAGCGAGGCGCCCTCGTAGTTGACCTGGCTGTGCCGCCACGGCCCCATCACCAGGTAGTTCTTGTCGTTGCCGGTGTCGCGCGGCTCCATCGCCTCGTAGCTGTGGATCGCGCCCCACATGTCTTCCTGGTCCCACAGCCCCTGCAGCCACATCGTCGGCACCTTCAGCGGGGTGCGCGCCATCACCTTGTCCAGCGCCTGCTCTTGCCAGAACGCGTCGTAGGCCGGGTGCTCGGTGAGCTTGCGCCACCACGGCAACTGCTCCAGCCCGGCGGCCTTGGCGTAGTCGCCAGCCGAACCGGCGCGCAGGAAATTGCTGTAGTCGTCGTAGCCCTGGCGCGGGATGCCCTCGCCCTTGCCGCGCCGGGTCATCTGGCCGGTGAAGTAGTCCAGGTTGACCTGGCGGAAGGCGCCGTAGTTGAGCCAGTCGTCGCCCATCCAGCCGTCGATCATCGGGCTTTCCGGCGCGGCCACCTTCAGCGCCGGATGCGGATCGGCCAGCGCCATCACCACGGTGAAGCCCTCGTAGGACGAGCCGATCATGCCGACCTTGCCGTTGGATTCGGGCACGTGCTTGACCAGCCAGTCGATGGTGTCCCAGGCGTCGGTGGCATGGTCGACCTTGGTCGGGTTGAGCGGCCCGCGCAGCGGCCGGGTCACCACGTAGTCGCCCTCCGAGCCGTATTTGCCACGGATATCCTGGAACACGCGGATGTAGCCGCCATCGACGAACACCTCGTCGCCCTGCGGCAGCAGATCGCGCATGTGCGGCGAGGCCAGCCGGCTGGCACGGCCGCTGGCGTCGTAGGGCGTGCGGGTCAGCAGCATCGGCGCGCCGTGCGCGCCCTTGGGCAGCACGATCACCGTGTGCAGCTTGACCCCGTCGCGCATCGGGATCATCACCTCGCGCTTGATGTAGTCGTTGGCCGCGGTCGGCGCGACGAAGGGCTTGCCGGTGATGTCCGGGGTCATCGGCGCAGTCTGGGCGAACGCGGTGCCGGCGGTGGCGAGGGCGACAGCAGCGGCGAGCAGGCAGGGAGCGAGGCGGCGCATGGGCATTGGATCCCGAAAGGAGGCGAATCCGCGACGCTAGGCGACGGCGCCTCACTCGGCAAGTGACAAAGGCTGGGTCGCCGACCCTCGCCGTTGGCGCCGCGGGCACGCGAGCGCGCAGGCACGCCATGCCGATCAGCTCAGGTGGCTGCCCCGCCCCAGCTCCACCGACACGACGCAGATCACTCCCTTGCCAGGCAGCTCAGGCGCCCGACCGACCAGGATCGCAGCGCCTCAGTGCCGCACCTGGCCTTCGCCGCGCACCACGAAGCGCTCCACGGTCAGCGCTTCCAGGCCCATCGGGCCGTAGGCGTGCAGGCGCGTGGTGGAGATGCCGATCTCCGCGCCCAGGCCCAGTTCGCCGCCGTCGGAGAAGCGCGAGGAGGCGTTGACCATCACCACCGCCGCGCGCAGCGCCTGCACGAAGGCCTCCGCGTTGGCCGCATCCGCGGTGGCGATGACTTCGGTGTGGTCCGAGCCGTAGCGGCGGATATGCGCGATCGCGGCGTCCAGGTCGGGCACCACCGCGACCGCCAGGATCAGGTCCAGGTACTCGGCGGCGTAGTCGTCGTCGCTGGCAGGGTCGATGTCCGGCAGCAGCGCGCGGGTGGCGGCATCGCCGCGCAGGGCGACACCGCGTGCACGCAGCGCCTGCGCCGCCAGCGGCAGGAAGCGCGCGGCCACGTCGGCGTGCACCAGCAGCGTTTCCAGCGAATTGCAGGCGGCCGGCCGCGTGGTCTTGCCGTCGACCAGCAGCTTCACCGCCAGGTCCAGATCCGCCGAGGCATCGACGAACAGATGGCACACGCCCTTGTAGTGCTTGATCACCGGCACCCGCGCATGTTCGGCGACGAAGCGGATCAGGCCTTCGCCGCCGCGCGGGATCGCCAGGTCGACGATGTCGTGGAGCTGCAGCAGTTCCAGCATGGTCTCGCGGCGCAGATCCTCCACCAGGGTCAGCGCGGCTTCGCCGATGCCGGCCTCGCGTAGCGCCCGGCGCAGCGCCGCGGCGATGGCGGTGTTGGAATGGATCGCCTCGGAACCGCCGCGCAGGATCACCCCATTGCCGGCCTTGATACACAACGCCGCGGCGTCGGCGGTAACGTTGGGGCGCGCCTCGTAGATCATCGCCACCACACCCAGCGGCACGCGGATCTTCTGCACGCGGATACCGTTGGGGCGCACGTCGTCGCGGGTGACCTGCCCCACCGGGTCGGGCAGGCCCGCCACCTCGCGCAACGCCGCGGCGATGCCGTCCAGGCGCTTGCGGTCCAGCGCCAGCCGATCGAGCATCGCGCTGCCGACGTCCTTGGCCCGCGCCGCCTCCAGATCGCGCGCATTGGCGGCGAGGATCGCCTCCGCATCCGCTTCCAGCGCCGCCGCCATCGCCTCCAGCAACGCCTGTTTGGCCGGCGACGACAACTGCGCCAGCGCTTGCGCGGCATCGCGGCAGTGCAGGGCCTGGGTGCGGATGGAGGTCATTGGGTGGCTCCGGTGGATTCGGGATTCGGGATTCGGGATTCGGGATTCGAAAAGGCTACGCGCGATGCGAGGAAATCAGAGGCGGCGAATGCGATGCGCGATGCAGGTGCCGGCCTTGCGGCGCAGACGCGGTCGGCGCAGGGCGGGCGCGCTTACGCCGATTCCCCATTCCCGACTCCCGATTCCCGCACCACCACCAGATCGTCGCGATGGATCACGTTCTCGCCGTAGTTGTAGCCCAGGATCGCCTCGATGTCGCGCGAGTGGCGGCCGGCGATGCGGCGGATGTCCGCCGCCGCGTACTGGCTGACCCCGCGCGCCAGGCAGCGCTCGCCGGCCGCGTCGCGCAGGCGCACCTCGACCATGTCGCCGCGGCGGAACTCGCCCACGGCGCCGGCCACGCCGCCCGGCAGCAGCGAGGCGCCCTTGTCGAGCAGCGCGGCGGCGGCGCCGGCATCGACCAGGATCGCCCCCGGCTCCACCGGCACGTGGCGCAGCCAGTACTTGCGCGCGGCGATGCGGGTGCGTGCGGCATGGATGCGCGTGCCGCGCAGGCTGTTCTGGGCCAGGCCGCGCAGCACCTCGGCGCTGCGGCCGTTGAACAGATAGGTCTCGATGCCGGCGGCGCCGGCCTTGGCCGCGGCCTCCAGCTTGGTGCGCATGCCGCCGGTGCCCACGCCGCTGCCGCTGCCGCCGGCCATGGCCAGCACCGCCGCGCTCAGTTCCTGCACCTCGTGCAGCGGTTGTGCCTGCGGGTCGCGGCGCGGGTCGGCGGTGTACAGGCCGTCGATATCGGTGGCGATGAACAGCGCATCGGCATCGACCAGGGCGGCGACGATCGCGGCCAGATTGTCGTTGTCGCCGAGCTTGAGTTCGTCCACCGAGACGGTGTCGTTCTCGTTGACCACCGGCAGCGCGCCCAGCCGCAACAGTTCGCCCAGCGTGGCGCGCGCGTTGAGATAGCGGCGACGGTTGCGCAGGTCGTCGTGGGTCAGCAGCACCTGCGCCACCGGCCGCTCGAAGAAGCGCTGCCACAGCGCGATCAACTGCGCCTGGCCGAGCGCGGCCAGCGCCTGCCGTGCCGCCAGCGCCGCACCGGCCTCGGCGGCCTTGGGCACGATGGCGCGCCCGGCGGCGACCGCGCCGGAGGACACGATCACCAGTTCGCGCCCGGCCGCCAGGTTGGCCGAGACGAACTGCGCCAGGCCCAGCGCGAAGCGCGGCGTGAGCCCGCCGCCGTCGGCGGCCAACAGGCTGCTGCCGACCTTGAGCACTGCGCGCCGCCACGGCGGCAGGCGTTGTTCGACGAAGGGCGATGGCGTCTGCGAGGTCATGGGATCAGCGCGTGTTCCATTCGTAGACGGTGAGGTCGGAGCTGCCGTGGATCGCCAGCGGATCGGCGGCGACGATCGCCTGCGCCTGCGCCAGGTCGTCCACGCCCTGCAGCAGGTAGGCGCCGCCGCTGCGGTCGCTGAAGCCGCCGGTCAGCGCCAGCAGGCCGCGTGCGCGCAGGTCGTCGAGGAAGGCCAGATGCGGCGCGACCACGCGCTCGTCGAAGCTCGGTTTGCGCATCGCCAGGACCAGGTAGTGCTTCATCGTACGGTGTTCCTTCTGCAATCGGTTTGCATGTTCGGCGTCGCAGCGAATGCTTTTTGTGGGAGGGGCTTCAGCCCCGACGCGTTAGCGCCGAGGCGTCGCGGCTGAAGCCCTCCCACAGGCAATCAAGCCTCCAGCGCCTGCCAGCGCGCCTGCAGCTCGTCCAGGCGCAGATCGGCGGCGGCGCCCGGCGAGACCCGCGCGGCCAGGCTGCCTTCCGGCGTACGCCCCTGCCCTGCGCTGTCGGCGGATGCGGCGGCGGCCTGATAGGCCTCGCGGAACGGCACACCGGCTACTGCGGCTTCCACCGCCACGTCGGTGGCGTACATGCCCGAATCGATCGCCGCGCGCAGTCTGTCCTCGCGCCACTCCAGGTTGGCCAGCAGCGCCGGCAGCAGCTCCAGCGCGGCCAGACCGCGGCCGAAGCCGTGGAAGATCGCGCCCTTGCTGCTCTGCAGGTCGCGGTGATAGCCCGACGGCAACGACAGCAACTGTTCGATCTCGGTGCGCGCGGCAGCCACGCTGGCGTGGGTGGCGCGCATCAGCTCGATCACGTCGGGGTTGCGCTTGTTGGGCATGATCGAGCTGCCGGTGGTGTACTGCGCCGGCAACGCGACGAAACCGAATTCGCCGCTGGTGAACAGCGACAGGTCCCAAGCCAGGCGGCGCAGGTCCAGGGTGGCGCTGCCCAGCGCTTCCAGCGCGGCCATCTCGAACTTGCCGCGCGAGAGCTGCGCGTAGATCGGGCTGACCTGCAGGCGCGCGAAGCCCAGCGCGGCGGTGGTGTGCGCACGGTCCAGCGGCAGGTTGACGCCGTAGCCGGCGGCGGTGCCCAGCGGATTGCAGTCGACCAGGCGCAGAGTGTCGCGAGCGCGCAGCGCGTCGTCGATGAAGGCCTCGGCCCAGCCCGCCCACCACATGCCCGCCGAGGACACCACGGCGCGCTGGATGTGGGTGTAGCCGGGCACCGGCAGGTCGCGCTCGGCCTGCGCGCGGTCCAGCGCCACCTTGGCGATCTCCGCGCTCAGTTGCGCCAGCCGCGCCAGCCTGTCCTTCAGCCACAGCCGGGTGGCCACCAGGATCTGGTCGTTGCGGCTGCGTCCGGTGTGGATCTTGCGCCCGGCATCGCCCAGGCGTTCGGTCAGCCGCGCCTCGATCGCCGAGTGCCCGTCCTCGAAGCGCGCATCCAGCACGAACGCGCCGCTGCGGAAATCCTCGGCCAGCACCGCCAGCTCGCGCTGCAGCCCGGCCAGTTCGTCGGCGGACAGGATGCCGATGCGCTGCAGGCCCTCGGCGTGCGTGCCGCTGGCGGCGATGTCGTGCAGGAAGAACTCGCGGTCCAGGAGCACGTCGTCGCCGGCCAGGAAGGCCTGGATCTGCGTGTCGACGGCGACGCCGGGTTTCTGCCAGAGGAGGTTGGTCATTGGGGAAGGCCGGGAATGGGGATTGGGGAATGAGGATTCGGAAAGCGGCGCACTGCGGCGGTGATGGATGCCGCGCTGAGGTGGCGCCCTACTGCGGCGCGTCCATCCGCGGGATCGACGTCAGTTCGTCCACGCCCAGCGCCAGATTGAGGTTCTGCATCGCCTGCGTCGCGGCGCCCTTGAGCAGGTTGTCGAGCGTGGCCACCAGCACCAGCCGCTTGTTGCCCGGGGCCAGGGTGAAGCCGCCGAGCTGGACGCCGTGGCGGCCGGCGATGCGGCTGACCCACGGCGCCTCGTCGATCACCTCGATCAGCGGCTCATCGGCATAGCGCGTGCGATACAGCTGCTGCACCGCGTCCAGCTTGAGCGGTTGCTGCAGCCACAGGTTCACGGTCATGGTGATGCCACGGAAATGCGGCGCCACATGCGGCATGAATTCCACCGGCACGCCGAGCTGCGCGGACACCTCGCGCTCGTGCATGTGGTCGGTCAACGCGTACGGCATCAGGTTGTCGTGCAGCAGCGCCGGGTTGTTCTTGTCCGACGGCGTGGTGCCGGCACCGGAATAGCCGGACACGCCGAAACACTGCGGCGGCCCGGCGAGCTGCTCGCGCAGCGGCGCGATCGCCAGCTGCATCGCGGTGGCGTAGCAGCCCGGGTTGCTGATGCGGCGCTGCCCGGCATAGCCGGCACGGGTCAGTTCCGGCAGGCCGTAGTACCAGGCCGGATCGAAGCGGTAGTCCGCGGACAGATCGACCACGATCGGGTCGGGCGCGCCGGCGGCGACCGCCGCATCCAGCGCCGCCACATAGGGCGCGGCCTTGCCGTTGGGCAGCGCCAGCACCACCACGTCGGCGCGCTTGGCCGCCACCGCCTCCGGGTCGAGATTCTCGTAGCGCAACTCGCCTTCGTAAGCGTCGTGGTGGGCATCGACGCGCTGCCCGTCCAGCTCGCGCGAGGACAGGAAGGCCAGCCGCAACTGCGGATGCGCGGCGATCAGGCGGATCAGTTCGGCGCCGGTGTGGCCACGGGCGCCGACGATGCCGATGGAATAAACAGGAGTGTTCATGCGTGCGAATCCAGGCGGAACTGCAGGTGGCGTTTCACCCCGGCCCATTCCGTATCGATGATGGAGAAGATGACGGTGTCGCGCGGGGTGCCGTCGGCGTGACGCTTGTGGTTGCGCAGCACGCCGTCCTGCTTGGCCCCCAGCCGCGCGATCGCGGTGCGCGAGGCATGGTTGAACCAGCTGGTCTCGAACACCACGCTGAGGCAGCCCAGCGATTCGAAGGCGTGGCCAAGCAGCAACAGCTTGGCCTCGGTGTTCAGGCCGCTGCGCTGCACCCGTGGCGCATACCAGGTGTAGCCGATCGACAGCGTCGGCACCTGCGGATCCAGGCCGTAGAAACGCGTGCTGCCGACGATCTCGCCCTGCGCATCGCGCACCACGAACGGCAGCACCCGGCCCAGCGCCTGCACCTCCAGCGCGGCAGCGACGTAGGCGTCCACCCGCTCTGGCGCCGGCACATTGGTGTACCACAGCGCGTCCAGGCCGCTGCCGCGCAGCGCGGCGCGCAGGCCCTCGGCATGCGCCGCCTGCAGCGGCTCCAGGCTGACGTGGCGCCCGCGCAGTGTGGGCACGTGGCGCCAGGCCTCGGGCAGCACGGGATCGATGCTGGAGATGGGAACGGTCATGACGAAGGCGCCGCTCAACCCTGCAGGGTCGGCGTGCGCGTCGCGCAATGCGCCACGCAGTGCTGGATCTGCTCGAAGGTCTCCAGGCCGTACCAGAACACCTTCCACTTCTCCTGCTTGAAGCAGCCGTCGGACTCGGCGTAGTAGAAGATGTTGACCTGGTTGTTGTGGCGCGAACGCCAGAACAGTTGCGGCGTCTCCTCGCGCATCACGTTCCACACCGCGCGGCCCAGGCCCTCGCCCTGCGCGTCGTCGAGCACGGCGAACTTGTCCAGGTAGGTGTAGCCGCCCTCGTCGGTCAGGATCACCGCGGTGCGATAGTTCTCGCTGACGTAGGCGCACAGCAGCTTGGTGGTGTCGAAATAGTCCGGCACCAGGGTGCGGCCGAAACTGGATTCGATCAGGGTCTTCAGCCGCGGCAGGTCCAGCTCGCTCCACGCCGTGGCGCGCAGCACCTTCTCGCCGCGCCGCACCAGGGTGCCCGAGCCCTTGTGGGTGAACAGTTCCTTGGCCAGGTCGGCCGGGCGCGTGATCGACACCGACGACTCCAGCGGCAGCCGGTCCAGCAGGTCCTTGATCTGCTCGATCTTCACCTTCATGCCGCCATGGATCCACGGCTGCGCGATCAGGTGGTCGTACTCGGTGGACAGGTTGATCGAATCGATCACCGTGCCCTTCTCGTCGAGCAGGCCGCCGGTGCCGGTGAGGAAGATGATCTTGTACGGCTGCAGCTCCTGCACCAGTTCGTTGGCGGCGAAATCGGCGTTGATGTTGAGGATCTGGCCGCTGGGGGTCTCGCCCAGGCTGGTGATGACCGGGATCGAGCCGGCCTGCAGGCTGGCCTCGATCGGTGCCAGGTTCACCGCGGTGACCTCGCCGACCAGCCCGTAGGTGTCGCGGTCCAGGTACTGCGCCTCGAACACGCCGCCGGTGATCGACGTGGCGCGTGCGCCGTTCTGCTGCAGCGCCTCGACCAGCTTCAGGTTGGAAGCCTGGAACACCCGGCGCACGATCGCCAGCGCTTCCGGCGAGGTCACCCGCAGGCCGTTGACGGTCTGCTTGTCGATGCCGGCGGCGGACAGCTCCGCGTCCAACTGCGGGCCGGCGCCGTGCAGCACGATCGGGGTCAGGCCGACTTCCTGCAGGAACGACAGCGAGGAAGTCAGCGCCTCCAGGTCGTCGCGCAGCACCGCGCCGCCGACCTTGACCACGGCGAAGCGCTTGGCGTCCAGTTGCGAGAAGCGCTTGAGGTACTGGCTGATCTCCTTCGCGCTGGCCATGCTCGAGAGCAGGCGCACGATGGTCTGGCGGGTTTGGCGGTTGGCGTGCATGGCGAGGGGCGATGTCCGAAGGAATCCAGGGTGGAGCCGATCGCAGGATCGGTCCGGGCGACGTGGAAAGGCGCGCGGCTCAGCGCGGGCCGTTGATGATGCGATGCACCGAGGCGGCGTAGCGCTGCAGTTGCTCCAGCGTCACGAACTCGTCGGCGGTGTGCGCCTGGGCGATGTCGCCCGGGCCGTAGACCAGCGCGGTGTAGCCGCCGGCGGAGAACAGCGATGCCTCGGTCCAGAAGTCCACCGCGTTGCCGATCGGCAGCTCCAGCGCATCGGCGACGTCGCGCGCGGCCAGGCGCTTGTCCTCGGCGCGCGCAATGTCTCCCGACGGCAGGCTGGGCCCGCGGAAGTTCTCCTCGAAGTGCGCCGCGGCCGGCTCGGCGAAGCCGGCGAAGGTCGCCAGCAACGCGTCCACGTCCATCGACGGCAGCGGCCGGAAACCGAAGCGCAGCTCCGCCGCCGGCGCGATCATGTTGGCCTTGATCCCGCCCTCGACCCGGCCGATGTTGAAGCGCAGCCCGGTCAGCCCGCCGAAGCGCGCATGCGCCAGCGACTCGACGTGGTCCAGCGCACGGCCGCCCCAGCGCATCGCCTGATGCAGGGCGCTGGCCGCGGCATCCTGCTTGCCGGAGGCATGCCCGGCGCGGCCGGCGAAGCGCATCAGCACCGAACTGATGCCGCGATGCGCCAGCACCGCCTCGCTCATGGTCGGCTCGGCCACCAGCACCGCCTCGTAGGCGATGCCGCGGGCCAGGAACGCGGCGATGCAGCGCGGGTCGTTGGCTTCCTCGTCGCTGGAGAACAGGAACGCGGCATCGCCGTCGCCGGCATTGGCCGCGGCCAGCAGCGCTGCCGCCGCGCCCTTGATGTCGCACACGCCCAGGCCGACCACGCGATCGTCCAGGCGCCGCATGACGTGCGGATCGGCGCTCCAGTGCGGCGAATCCGGCACCGTGTCCAGGTGCACGTTGAACAGGTACTTCGGCGTGCCGCGTACCGCGTACAGGCTGACCGCGCCGGCGCCGTGGTCGATCACCTCCACCGCGAAGCCGGGCAGCTGCGCACGGAGGTAGTCGAAGATGCCATCGGTGCCGATCGCCCGAGGCGGATTGCGGGTGTCGAAGGACACCAGTTCTTTCAGGTGGGTCAGGGTGGATTCGAGCAGATCGGTCATGGTGTGTCAGGCTGCCGTGGTGCTGGTGCGGTAGAGATCGGGATAGGCGATTTCCATCAACGACTGCGGCCGCGCCGGCGCGGCGAACCCATACTGGGCGTACAGCGCATGCGCATCGGAGGTGGCGAGCATGAAGCGACGCAGGCCTTGCAGCTGCGGGTGGGCCATCACCGCCGTCACCAACTGCTTGCCGTAGCCGCGGCCGCGGTGGGCGTCGAGCACGAACACGTCGGCGAGATAGGCGAAGGTCGCGCCGTCGGTGATCACCCGGGCGAACGCCACCTGCCCGACGCCATCGAGATGGCCGCCGAAGCACAGCGAACCGGCGATCGCCCGCTGCACCGTGTCCAGCGGGATGCCCAGGCTCCAATAGGCCTGCTCGCTTAGGAAGCGATGGATCAACGGCAGATCCAGTTCCTGCTTGTCGGTGCTGATGCGCAGTGCGTGCATGGGGTCCATCACGACAGTTCCTTCTCCCTTCGGGAGAAGGTGCCCCGCAGGGGCGGATGAGGGTACGAGCGAAGCCTGGTGAAGCCAATCGCGCTAGCAGGTGAAGATCCTGGCGAAGCTCGCGCAACCAACTGGTGCGAGGCTTCGCCCGGACCCTCACCCCAACCCCTCTCCCGGGGGGAGAGGGGCTTTAAGCGTCAGCGATTCACTTGCGCGTACAGCGTCGAACTCATCCCAAACAGCTTGATGAAGCCCTCGGCCTCGGCCACGCCCCAGTCCGCCGACTGCGCGTAGGTAGCGCCCTTGGCATTGAGCAGGTGCGGCGACTTCACCGCCACCGCGTCGACGCGGCCGCCGCGGGTCTCCAGCGTCACCTCGCCGTTGACCATCGCCTGCGACGACTTCAGGAAGGCTTCCAGGTCGGTCTTCAGCGGGTCGTGGTAGAAGCCTTCATAGACCAGCTCCACCCACTTGCGCGCCACGTCCGGCTTGAAGCGGTTCTGCTGCTTGGTCAGCACCGCATCCTCCAGCGCGCGGTGCGCGGCCAGCAGCGCCACCAGGCCCGGCGCCTCGAACACGATGCGGCCCTTCAGGCCGATCACGGTGTCGCCGGTGTACACGCCGCGGCCCACGCCGTAGGGCGCGAACAGCTTGTTGAGCTTGGCCAGGATCTGTTCGCCCGGCAGCGCCTTGCCGTCGAGTTCGACCGCCTCGCCGTGCACGAACTTCAGCTTCACCGTCAGCGGCTCGGTCGGCCACGCGCTGCGCGGCGCGCACCAGCCGCGGGCGCCCTCGCCCGGCGCTTCCCAGCGGTCGATCTCACCGCCGGACATGGTCAGGCCGAGCAGGTTCTCGTTGATGGTGTAGGCCTGCTGCTTGGCGCGCACGCCGAAGCCGCGCTCCTCCAGGTACTTCTGCTCGTAGGCGCGGGTCTGGGTGTGTTCCTTCTGGATCTCGCGGATCGGCGCGACGATCTCGTAGTCGCCCAGCGCCTTGACCGCCAGGTCGAAGCGCACCTGGTCGTTGCCCATGCCGGTGCAGCCGTGCGCGATGGTCTTGGTGCCCAGCTCCTCGGCGCGCTTGAGCGCGGCATCGACGATCAGGTAGCGGTCGGACACCAGCAGCGGGTACTGGCCCTGGTAGCCCTCGCCGGCCCACACGAACGGCTTGACGAAGCCGGCCCAGATCGCCGGGCCACCGTCCACGGTGACGTGGCTGGCCGCGCCCAGTTCCGCGGCGCGCTTCTCGATGAAATCGCGCTCCTCGGCATCCACGCCGCCGGTATCGGCGAACACCGTGTGCACCGCATACCCCTTGGCCTGCAGGTAGGGAATGCAGAAGCTGGTGTCGAGGCCGCCGGAGAAGGCGAGGACGATGTCCTTGCGGCCGGGATTCGGGATTGGGGAGTCGGGATTGGTGGAAGCGGTGCTCATGGTTGTTTCCTTATCACGCGTAAAAGTGGGGGCTAACGCTGTTGCTGTACCGATTCTCTATTCCCGATTCCCGATTCCCGCTTGCGACGCAAGCGCCGCCATGATCGCCTTCTGCACATGCAGACGGTTCTCGGCCTCGTCGATGGCGATGCAGTTGGGCGAATCCATCACCGCGTCGGTGGCCTTGACGTTGCGGCGCAGCGGCAGGCAGTGCGAGAACACGCCGTTGTTGGTCAGCGCCATCTTGCGTTCGTCGACGATGAAGTGCTGGTACTGGTCGCGGATCGGCTTCTCCGGGCCCCAGTTGCCGAAGAACGGCAGCGCGCCCCAGCTCTTGGCATAGACCACGTCGGCGCCGGCGTAGGCACTGTCGATGTCGTGGCTGACGCTCAGCGAACCGCCGCTCTCGGCCACGTTCTGCGCGGCCCAGCCCATATAGCGCTCGTCGAGCACGTAGTCGGGGGTCGGGCACAGCAGGGTCACGTCCATGCCCAGGCGGGTCGCGATGGTCAGTGCGGAATTGGCCACCGCGGTGTTCAGCGGCTTGGGATGGTAGGTCCAGGTCAGCACGTACTTCTTGCCGCGCAGGTCGCGGGTGCCGAAGTGCTCCTGCAGCGCCAGCGCATGCGCCAGCTCCTGGCAGGGATGGGTGATGGTCTCCATGTTGATCACCGGCACCGGCGAGTACTTGGCGAAGCTCTTCAACACCACGTCCTCGCGGTCCTTGGCCCAGTCGACGAACTTCGGGAACGCGCGCACGCCGATCAGGTCCACATAGCGACCCAGCACCCGCGCCACCTCGGCGATGTGCTCTTCGGTGTCGCCGTCCATCACCGTGCCCAGGTCGAACTCGATCGGCCACGCGTCCTTGCCCGGCTGCAGCACCACCGCGTGGCCGCCCAACTGGAACGCGCCCAGCTCGAAGCTGGTGCGGGTGCGCATAGACGGGTTGAAGAACACCAGCGCGATCGACTTGCCCTTCAGTTCGCTGCCGAGACGGTTGCGCTTGAACAGCGCCGCCTGGGTCAGCAGCGCGTCGAGCTCGGCGCGGCTCCAGTCCTGGGTGTTCAAGAAGTGCTTCAGAGACATCGATCGATCCTTTGCAGCGGTGGGGACGCGGGACGCGCGGGAGGTGCTGTGGGGTTGTTCTTTACGGGTGAAACTTTTCCGGCCGATGAAAACGAAAAAACCCAGCCTCGGGCTGGGTTTTCAGAACGAACGGCACGACGCTCCGGTTACCCAGCGAGAATGTGGGATTCCGGTCGACGCGCGCGCGACGTCATGCCCGAGGCCATGCGTGCGGCGCTGAGATCGTGCTGGGGCAGGTTCGCTTTCATCGGCGCGCATCCTCGCACGCGCACGCCACAGGCGCAAGCGCGCGCGGCGCTCAGCGCGGGGGCACCACCACCGCGTCGGGCACGTACGGCGCCACCGAGACGCGGATACGCAGGCGGTTGCCCGGATCCTCGGGCAGCCGCGAGCGGTACTTGGTGCCCTTGTAGACATAGTCCACGTCGTAGGCGATGGGCCGGCGGAACTCGCGGCCGACCTCGACCATCCGGCAGTTGCGTCCGCCCTGCGGCGCCGCGGCCGGCGCAGCCGTCTGCGGTGCCGGCTCCTCGTGGCGGCGGCTGAAGATGTCCTTCACCGAATCCATCAGCCGGTTCAAGCGGCTGTCGTCCTCGGCCGGCTTGGGCGCCGGCGCCGTCGGGGCCGGCGCGGGAGCCGGGTCGCATTGCTGCTCGGTGCGGGTGGCGCGCAGGGTCTGGTAGACCGGCTCCACGTTCAGCACCTGGGCGTAGTCCAGCTTGACGTTCTCGATCACCACCACCCGATTGCGCGCCTCGGAGTCCTGCGCCCAGGCCGGCGCGGCGGCGCAGGCAAGGATGCCGACCAGCGGCAACAACGGGTTCGGGCGCATCGGCAGCAGCTTCGCAAGGGCAGACCAATGAGTGTAGGCATGGCGGCTTGCGTCGGGCTGAACGCGAGCCGACAGGCGCGACGCGCGCCCGCCTGGCGACGGCTGCCGGTAGAATCGGACGGTTTCCCCACCGCCGATGCCGATGAGCCTGCGCCTGCACAACAACCTGACCCGCCGGGTCGACGCCTTCGAACCGCTCGATCCGGTGGCCGGCCCGACGCTCTACGTCTGCGGCCCCACCGTCTACAACTACGCGCACATCGGCAACGCCCGCGGCCCGGTGGTGTTCGACGTACTGGCGGCACTGCTGCGGCGCCGCTACGGCAAGCTGCGCTACGCCCGCAACATCACCGACGTGGACGACAAGATCAACGCCGCCGCACAGGCGCAGGGCGTGCCGATCTCGGCCATCACCGACCGCTTCGCGGCCATCTACCGCCAGGACATGGCCGCGCTGGGCGTGACCCCGCCGGACATCGAGCCGGCGGCCACCGCGCACATCCCGCACATCGTGGCGATGATCGAGCGGCTGATCGCCGGCGGCCATGCCTATGCCGCCGAAGGCCACGTGCTGTTCGCGGTGGCCAGCTTCGCCGATTACGGCAAGCTGTCGCGGCGCGACCCGGAGGAGATGCTGGCCGGCGCCCGCGTCGAGGTCGCCCCGTACAAGCGCGACCCGGGCGACTTCGTGCTGTGGAAGCCGTCCAGCGACGACCTGCCGGGCTGGGACTCGCCATGGGGCCGCGGCCGCCCCGGCTGGCACATCGAGTGCTCGGCGATGGCTGCCGCGCACCTGGGCGAGACCATCGACATCCATGCCGGCGGTGTCGACCTGCAGTTCCCGCACCACGAGAACGAGATCGCGCAGAGCGAATGCGCCCACGGCGGCGCCACCTTCGCCCGCGTCTGGCTGCACAACGGCATGCTGACCTTCAGCGGCGCCAAGATGAGCAAGTCGCTGGGCAACATCGAGACCGTGCACGACCTGATCGAGCGCCACCCGCCCGAGGCGCTGCGCTGCGCGCTGCTCAGTGCCCACTATCGGCAGCCGCTGGACTGGTCCGACGCCCTGATCCAGGCCCAGGTGGCCCGGCTCGACGGCCTGTACGGAACGCTGCGCGATCTGCAGGCCATCGACGCCGAAGCCGTCATTCCGGCCGAGATCGAAGAGGCCCTCGACGACGACCTCAATACGCCGCTGGCGCTGTCGGTGCTGTCGAGCCTGGCGACCCAGGCGCGACAGGCACTGCGCGAGGCGGCGCCGGCCGGCGGCCCCGACCCCGCCGACGCCACGCAACGTGCGGACACGCTGCGCCAGGCCAAGGGCCGCCTGCTCGGCGCCGGCCTGGCCCTGGGCCTGCTGCAGCAGGATCCGCAGGTCTGGTTCCAGGGTGCCAGCAGCGACGACGACGCCCGCATCCAGGCGCTGATCGACGCCCGCAGCGATGCCAAGCAGGCCCGCGACTTCGCCCGCGCCGACGCCATCCGCCAGGAACTCGCCGACGCCGGCATTGTCCTGGAGGACACGCCGCAGGGCGTACGCTGGAAGCGTGGGTGAACACCACACGCGCAGTCAGAAGAAGCGCGGCTGTTCCCTTCTCCCCTTGGGAGAAGGTGCCCCGAAGGGGCGGATGAGGGTACGGGCGCCGGATGAGGGTACGGCGCGAGGCGACTCGCATAGACAGTTCGCGAGGCTACGCTCGGACCCTCACCCCAACCCCTCTCCCGGGGGGAGAGGGGCTTTACAACATGCCCGAAGGGGCGGATGAGGGTACGACGCGAAGCGACTCGCATCGACAGTTCGCGAGGCTTCGCCCGCACCCTCACCCCAACCCCTCTCCCGGAGGGAGAGGGGCTTTACATCGCTTGATTCTGGATTGCTGATGACCGACACCGACTTTCCGCTCGAACCCACGCCCGCCGACGCCCAGGCCGCCATCGCCGAGGAATTCGGCTTCTTCGGCGACTGGTCCGAGCGCTATCAGTACCTGATCGACCTGGGCCGCAAGCTACCTGCCTTCCCCGAGCACTGGAAGACCGAGGAGCACCGTCTGCACGGCTGCCAGTCGATGGTGTGGATCGTGCCCGAGGGCAATGCCGAGCGCCTGGTGTTCCATGCGATCAGCGACTCGGCGATCGTCTCCGGGCTGATCTATCTGGCGCTGCGGGTCTATTCCGGACGCAGCGCCGCGGATATCCTCGCCACCGCGCCGGACTTCGTCGCCGCCATCGGCCTGGGCAAACACCTGTCGCCGACCCGCAGCAACGGCCTGGCCGCGCTGCTGGCCTTCATCCAGGACACCGCACGCGCCCAGCAGGCATGAGCGCGCCGCTGCCCACCCCGCAGACCCTGCGCACGCTGCTGGCGCATCCCGGCTTCACCCTGGTGCTGGCCTACCGCATCCTGGCGATGCTGTCCTATCAGGTCGTCGCGGTCACGGTCGGCTGGCATATCTACGAGATCACCCGCGATCCATTCTCGCTGGGGCTGATCGGACTGGCCGAGATCCTGCCGTTCTTCTGCATCGCCCCGTTCGCCGGCTACCTGGTCGATCATCTGCCGCGCCGCTACCTGGGCATGCTCGCCAGCGTCGGCCTGGTCGCCACCGCCGCGATCCTGCTGGCGGTGAGCCGCGGCTGGCTGGCAGCGCAGGGCGTGTGGCCGATCTACGCGGCGATCGCCCTGACCGGCGCCGCGCGCGCCTTCCTGTCGCCGGTGTACAACGCGCTGTTCGCCCGCGTCCTGCCGCGCGAGGCCTATGCGCGCGGCGCCAGCGTCGGCAGCGTCGCGTTCCAGGCCGGCATGGTGATCGGCCCGGCGCTGGGCGGTCTGCTGGTCGGCTGGGGCGGCAAGAGCCTGGCCTACGGCACCGCCATCGGCGCCTCGAGCGCGGCGCTGTTGGCGCTGTGGCTGCTGCGCGTGTCCGAGCCGGTCCACGAAGGCCCGCGCGCACCGATCTTCCGCAGCATCGCCGAAGGCGCGCAATTCGTGTTCTCCAACCAGATCATGCTCGGCGCGATGGCCCTGGACATGTTCTCGGTGCTGCTGGGCGGCGCGGTGTCGATGCTGCCGGCCTTCATCCACGACATCCTGCATTACGGCCCCGAGGGCCTGGGCATCCTGCGCGGCGCGCCTGCACTGGGTTCGATCCTGGTCGGCGTGTGGCTGGCGCGGCACCCGCTGCAGCGCAATGCCGGACGCGTGCTGCTGCTGGCAGTGGCCGGTTTCGGCCTGTGCACCATCGCCTTCGGGTTGTCGCGGCACTTCTGGCTGTCGGCGGCGATCCTGCTCGCCTACGGCATGTGCGACGGCGTCTCGGTGATCGTGCGTTCGACCATCCTGCAGTTGGCCACGCCGGACGCGATGCGCGGCCGCGTGTCCTCGATCAACGGCATCTTCATCGGCTCGTCGAACGAACTGGGCGCGTTCTACGACGGTGTCATGGCGCGGCTGATCGGGTTGGTGCCCGCCGTGGTACTTGGCGGCTGCGTGACCCTGGGCGTGGTCGGCGTCACCAGCTGGAAAGCGCCCAAGCTGCGCAATCTGGATCTGCGCGACCTGCAATAGGCCTGGCTGACGGCGCGCGTGGGTCGGACGCGAGACAGCCCGGCCCGGTCGTGCATCACGCATCCTGGCGCCGGCGCGTGCGCACCGCGCCAGTCATCCTTCCATTCGCCGCAAACGGCCGCGCTCAGCGCGCGGCGGTCGCCGCGCGCGCCTGCGCCTCGTCGTCGGCCCAGGCATGCGCGCAATCCGGCACGCCGGCCGGCTGCACCAGGCCGCCCTGCCCCGCCAGGAACCGGCAGGTGGCGGCGAACACCGCCGGCACGGCGTGCGAGCGGATCGGCGAGGCCAGCACGTGATTGTCCGCCCCAGGAAAATCAACTGCCTGACGCAAGGCCGGTGGCGTTCCCAACTGCTTGAACATCGCCTGCAGCGCCGCCACCGACACCGTGCGGTCCTGGTGCTGCGGGTCGCGGTAGTAGTAGCCGAGGAACACCGGCACATGGATCCGCGCATAGGTCGCCGGCCGCATGCCGCCGCGGGTCAGCGCCGCCAGCGCGCGGTAGCCGTCCAGGTGCGTGGCGTCGGCCCAGTAGGCGCTGTCGACCGGATAGCGCAGGATCGGATCGCCACCGTTGTGCGTCCACGCCAGCAACTGCGCGCCCCACGGCCACAACATCGGCTGCAGCTGATCGCCGTACTCGCGCACCAGCGGCGACCACAGCACCAGCGCCTGCACCTGGCGCGGATTCGCCGCCACCGCCTGCGTCGCCAGCGCACCGCCCATCGAATTGCCGATCACCACCACCCGGTCGCCCAGCACCCGGGTCACCGCCAGCGCCTCGGCCGCACCCGCGAGCAGGCGGCCGGCATCGACGCCGCGCAGCGCATCGGCTGCGACCAGGCCGTGCCCGGGCAGGCGCGGCAGATACAGATTGCAGCCGAAGCTGCGCGCCAGCCGCACGTGGGTGGGCGCGCCCTCGCCCTGGCTGGCGGTGAAGCCATGCAGATAGACCATGGCGCACGCGCGGCGCCCGGGATGCGCCGGATCGGCCCAGACGATCCGCGCCTGGTTGTCCGGGCGCAGCCCCGGCGTGGCACGTTCGCGCGCATCGATCCAGGCCTGCAGCGCCAGCGGATCCTGCGGCACCGCCGGCGCCGCCATCTGCGGCAAGGCCACGCTGACCCGCGGCCCCAGCGCAACGACCGCCAGCAATGACAGGGCGATCAGGATCGGCCAGCGCCAACGACGACGGGGTTTGCGCGCACCCGATCCGGCCACGTCGGAATGACCGTTCAAGCGCGACGCTCCGTTATCGAACCGAGCGAGGATACATAATGGAAATAATTTTCAAGCAGTGACATTGATTGTCGGCGTCGACATGGCGATATACCACAGTCGCCATTATGCGACACCGTCATGACAGGCGCATTTAAAGCCTCTCCAAAGCCACGCACGGCACTGAAATTAGGATCACAAGCGAATGATTTTCATGGATTATTTTCCAACAATCCAGCACCGGCAGAACGCATTCTGCAGACAAGATGGAAAGTCCGCAAACACAGAAAGGAAGACGAAAGAAGCCTCCGAAATTATCTCCTCCGAATTAAGTGTCACCCCACTTCTGAAAAATGGACGCGCATCGAAACGCGCGGCCCCCATATGAAACACGGATGGAATCAGCCGAATGGAACATTCGCTTTTCCGTGACGAGGCAGTGGACGCCCGAAGCCAGGCATGACCGGGGGACGGTACGACTGACGACACCACTTTCGACTCGGGCGCGGAGTTGCATCGCACTAGGCACCGACGCCACCGACCCGGCAGACAACCACCTATTGAAGTTCTCCACATGAAAGTCTTTGGATTACCGTGCATAGGCATGGCGTTGGCATTCGCCATTGCCGTGCCAGGATCGTTGCAGGCGAATCCAGCCTCTTCCCGCGCAGATGGAGAACAGGCGATCGCGTATGTGCTGAAGAACGACATCGCCCTGTCGAGGCTCTTCGGTAGCTGCCCCGCATTGAAATTTGCCCGCACCGGCGTCGAAGGGAGCAACGCCTTCCTGATCGAAGGCAACTGCGACATCAGGAACAACCCAGAGGAAGATGCGGACTGCCCCGCCTATCACATCCATGCGCTGGGGACGATGGACACGCCGTCGCATTGGACGGTACGTCGCCTGGACCTGACCTTGGCGTGCTCCAGCGAAGAAGCGCCGAAGACGCAGCGGATGTGACCACCGCGTAGGCGCTTGCGGCGTCGCTGCAGGCGCAGTGGCGAAAATCCGACCTCGGAGATGATCACCACCATCACCACCAATTCGGGCCTGAATCCGTCCGATCAGTGGTCATCGTTGAGCAGCGACCAGCGCAACGCGTTCATCACCGCCGACGGGCACCGCGAAGGCTGGCACGGCAACTAACCCCCCCCGTGGCGAGGACGGGAGCGCTCCCGTCCTCGCCACGCATCATCCGTCACGGAGATTTCTCATGACATCCCGGTTCCTCCCGCTGTTCGGCCTGCTCGCGCTGTGCATGGCCTACTCGCAGGCCCATGCCGCCGGCAGCGATGCGGCGGCCTGCACGCACGCGCTGCATCAGGCCTTTGCAGGCTCCAGCAGCGCGGCTACCCTGCCCTCGCCGTGTGCGCGTCTCGGACCAGTCGCGCTCGGCATGCGCAAACAACAGGTGCTGGCCGCACTGGGCCAGCCGGACATCACCCGCAGCGATGCGGCACATCCGGACACGCTCAGTGTGGTGTATCTATACCCGCGCGGGTTCAATGCGCTGCTGGCGCAACAACCGCGACCGGCGACCGCTCTCCGCTACAGCCAGTTGGCGGTGCGCTTTCGCAACGACCGGGTCACCAACCTGATCGCCTTCGCCACTCCAGACGCGCCGTTGCCGTTCGAGTTGCTCGGCCAGCCGGCCGGTACGCACGTCGATCGGGTCTTGCAGGCCATCGGCGGGCAGCCGCAATGGAACGTCAGCCGCGACTACGTGCAGTTCGCCGCGATGCCACTGGGCCTGGAGGTCGATCCGGAGACGTCGACGATCGTCGGGCTGGACCTCGCAGCCACCAAGCAGGACCTGGACAGTTTCGCCCTGCCCGGCGTGCAACTGCGCAAGGACGCGCAAAGCGGCCTGATCAACGGCGTGCGCTGAAGGGCGCCGTCGTCCATGCCGGCATAGGCCCGCCTGCCAGCGGAAGTCTGTCCACGCGGCCGCGAACGGCCGCGGTGGCTGGACGGGCGCTCGGCTGCGCATCGCGCATCGATGGGCGGTCGTGCAGGAGGAGTGGCATCACCGCTACACGCGGCAGCAGACGGCGGGCGCTTCGCCCTGACGAGGGGGCCGAAAACGCAAAGCCCCGCGCGAGCGGGGCCTTGCCTTGACACCTCGGGGCGGCGCGGACTCAGTCGCCCTGCTGCTTCTGCAGATGTTCCCAACGCTCCTGCGCGTCGATGGTGCGCTCGGCGGTAAGACGCGCTTCCAGGCGCTCCAGGCCGATTTCCTCGCCCGTGTCCACGCAGTAGCCGTAGTCGCCGGCGTCCAGACGCTTGAGGGTACTGTCGATCTTGCCGATCAGCTTGCGGTAGCGGTCGCGGGTCCGCAGTTCCAGCGAGTTCTCGGTTTCGCGAGTGGCGCGCTCGGCTTCGTCGCCGATGTCGCGGACTTCGTCGCGCAGGTTCTCGATGGTCTGCTTGGATTCCTCGACCAGATCGGCGCGCCAGGTGAGCAGGCGCTGGCGGAAGTACTCCTGCTGCAGCGCGCTCATGTACTCCTCGTCCGCCGCCGGCTTGTAGCCCTTGGGCAGGATCGGGCGGCCGGTGGCCTCGTCGGTCTTGTACTCGACCACCTTGTACTTGGCCGGCTTGGCCGGGGTGTTGGACTTGGCGGTCACGGCCACGGCGACCTTGCCGGTGGGCTTGGCGACCGGCGCCTTCGGGGTGGATTCGGACTTGGTGGGGGTTTTCGCGGAGGATTTCGAAACGGACACGGGATTCTTTTGTGGCGGGGTGGGCGGGCGGGGGGGCGTTGCGGGGACGGGGTTGGTGGGCGGGGGTGGGGGGGGGGGGGGGGGGGTGGGCCGGGGCAGGGGTGGGCGGGGCCGGCGGTGGGGGCGGGTCTGGGGAGGGGGGGGGGAGCCGCGGGGGGGGGGGGGGGGGGCGGGGGGGGGGTGCGTTGTTACTAACTCATGGG
>NZ_NMPP01000049.1:0-20615 GCF_009192885.1 Xanthomonas sp. LMG 12462
TTTGTATATGCCCACGCCGGCGCGGACGCATGCCGCGCTCGAGATGTGACCGTATTTTTCTGTGTGGCTGTGTGGTGCTTTTCTATTGTGGTTGTTTGGTTTTGGGGTGGGGGGGTGTGATATCTCAGGCGCCCGTCCCCCTCACCCGCCCCGGCGGCCCCCCTCCTCCCGAAGGGAGAAGGGAGGGGCTAGCCCCCCCCCCCCGGGGGGGGGGGTTGGGGTGAGGGTACGGGGCGCCGCGCGATGTCTACCACTCGCGCGGGGCGATCAGCTCTTCGACGTCGGCATCGACGAACCCATAGGCCTTGGCGATGTGCAGGAAATCCACGCCGATGTTCTCGCTTGCGGCGGTCTCGATCTCGCTGTCGTGGGCCTCGAACTCCAGCGCCAGCTTGTTGAACTCTTCGGTGGCGGCATGGGTGAGCCGGTACAGCGCCGGCAGGTCTGCCGGTGCCTGCGCCTCGATCGCCTCGCACAACCGCAGCAGGATCTTCTGTCCCTTGCCGACCAGCGACGGGGGGAAGTAGTCGTCGTCCAGCATCTCCTGCAGGAACGGATAGTGGGCGGTCTGCTCGTTGCGGAGGGTCGTGGTGGGCATGGTCCGGTGGTCTCCGCCCGCGGGGGGCGCGGGCATCGGCGCATAGCATCGCGTATCCGGGCGCCGCAGAAAACGCCCCCCGCCGGCGCCCGGTTCAGGCCTCGCCTTCCGGCTCCAGCGCCTTCACCAGCACCGCGGCCTGGGTGCGGCTGTGGCATTCGAGCTTCTTCAGGATCGCGGTCACGTGGACCTTGACGGTGTTCTCGGCCAGGCCCAGTTCGTAGGCGATCTGCTTGTTGAGCAGGCCGTCGGCCAGGCACAACAGCACCCGGAACTGCTGCGGGGTCAGTTGCGCCAGGCGCGCCGCCAGCTGCGCGTCGGCCTCCGACCGCGCCGCGGTCAGCGGTGGGAACCAGGTGCCGCCGTCGAGCACCGCCGCCACCGCAATGCCGATGGTCTCGGCCGGCGAGGACTTGGGAATGAAGCCGGCCGCGCCGAACTGCTGCGCGCGGCGGATCACCCGCGGATGGTCGTTGGAGGAAATCACCACCACCGGCACGTCCGGGCGCTCGCCGCGCACGTGCAGCAGGGCCGAGAAGCCGCGCGCGCCGGGCATGGCCAGATCCAGCAGGATCAGGTCGGCATCGGCCTGCGCGGCCAGCGCGGCGTCCAGGGTGCCAGCGCTGGCCGCCTCCACCACCAGGGCACGCGGCAAGGCCTGGCGCAGCGCGTGCAGCACGGCGGCGCGGAACAGCGGGTGGTCGTCGGCGACCAGGATCGTCGGGGCATCCATGGGCGTGAAGGCGGCTGGCATGACGCCGCAACGCGGCGTCGGGTGGGCGCGGACAACGCGCAGGACCCGCAGTGTACGTGCGTGGCCGCTGGATGCCGAGTGCGCGGGGTCCGATCGGGCGGCGGCGGATTGGCCGAGACCGGCATGGCGGATGCGTGCGGCGGAACGCGCGGGACCTTGCGCACGGCACCGCCACGCCGCGCGTGGCCCTCCGCAGCGCGCAGCAAGGCGTCCTCGGCCGCGCATTCAAGGCCGGCCCCACCATGGCCGATAACACGGCGTGACCGTCTCGTTCTCCAATCTGCTGGGCCGCCTGCCGCTGGCCGCGTCCTGCCTCATCGTGTGCCTGGCGCTCGCGCCGGACGCGTCCGCGGCCGTCACCGCAAGCGACGACGAGCTGCCCAGCAGCCTGGAGCACTTCGGCCTGGACGAGGGCCTGTCGCAGCTGTCGATCAACGCCCTGCAGAGCGACGACCAGGGCTTCCTGTGGGTCGGCACGCAGGAAGGCCTGAACCGCTTCGACGGGCATCTGTTCCGTGCCTACCGGCGCGAACTCGGCAGCGACAGCCGGCAGAGCCTGCTCAGCAGCAGCATCGACAGCATCGGCTTCGAGCCGCGCGGCACCCGCCTGTGGCTGGGCACCAACGACGCCGGCCTGGAAGTGATCGAGCTGGCCACCTGGCAACACCACCGTCTCGACGCGAAGCAGGGCCTGTCGCACAACCGCGTCACCCAGATCCTGATCGATCCGCAGGGCGGCGCATGGCTGGGCACCGAACGCGGCATGGACCGGGTCGAGGCCGACCTGCAGCGGGCGCGCCCGCTGGGCGGCGATGCGCCGGTGGTGGGCCTGACCTGGATGCCGGACGGCAAGCAACCGGTGGCACTGGACCGGCAATGCCGGCTGTGGCGGCTGGGCCGCGACGCGCGCGAGGAACTGCCGGCACCGCGCGGCATCGACGAATGCGTAGGCCTGCAGTCCGGCCCGGAAGGACTGTGGCTGGCCTCGGCGAGCGGCGGCCTGTTCCAGCTCGATGCGCAGGGCGCGGTGCTGGCGCACTGGACGCCAGCGCAGTTGGCCACCGGCGGCAGCGACCTCAGCGCGCTGATCCGGCTGCACGACGGCCGCGTGCTGGTCGGCACCACCAATGCCACGGTGACGCAACTGGACAGCGCGCAGCACGCGCCGCAGCGGCTGAGCTTCGACATGCCGCCCAACAGCGCCATCATCCGTTTCTACCAGGCACCCGACGGCACCTGGTGGATCGGCACCTACACCGGCGGGCTGTACCGGGTGCGTCCGTTGTCGGCGGTGATCCGCAACGACGAGGAGCGCGTCAGCGACACCCATGCGTGGCCCAGCAGCAGCGTGCGCAGCATCTGGCACGACGGCGAGCGCATGCTGATCGGCACCGACCAGGGCCTGCTGCTGCGCGACAGCAGCCGTGCCGCCTGGCAGCTGGTGCCCGGGCTGGCCAGCCAGGCGATCCGCAGCATCGCCGCCGACCGCGACGGCTGGTGGCTGGGCACGCGCCAGGGGCTGTGGCGCCTGGACCGCAACGGCACAGTGCGGCGCCTGGGCGGGCTGGCCGACGAGCACGTCAACGATCTGCTGCTGGAAGGCGACACGCTATGGGTGGCCACCCGCCGCGGCCTGACCCGCGTGGTCGATGGGCGCGTGCGCAACGATCCGCGCTGGGCACCACTGAACGGGCACACCCTGACCCGGGTCTACCGCGACAGCGAAGACACGCTGTGGATCGGCTGCAACGACTGCGGCGTGTGGCGCATGCGCAGCGGCCGTCCCGCCGAGCCCTACCGCCCGCGCGGCAGCACCCTGTACCCGTCGGTGTGGTCGCTGTACGAACACGACGGCGTGCTGTGGGTGGGCACCTTCTCCGGCGGGCTGTACCGCATCGACCTCAAGCGCGACGTGGCGCTGCGCTACAGCGACCGCGAGGGGCTCAGCAGCAACGTCATCTACACGATCCTGCCGGATCCGCAGGGGCGGCTATGGCTGAGCACCAACAACGGCCTGAGCGTGCTCGACCCGCGCACCCGCATCGTGCAGAGCCTGGGCCGCCGCGACGGCCTGCAGAACCAGGAGTACAACAGCGGCCGCGGCTACCGCGACGCGCACGGGCTGCTGTATTTCGGCGGCACCCAGGGCGTGGACGTGATCGATCCCACGCGCCTGCCGCTGCGCAGCCCGCAGGCGCGCGCGGTACTCACCGACCTGCGCATCCTCAATGCCGGCGAGGACCGCGACGGCGGCGAGAACCAGACCGAGAGCGACGTGGTCTACGCGCAGCGCATCGCCCTGGACCACCGCGACAACGTGTTCACCATCGGCATGACCGCGATCGACTTCGCCGCGCCCGGCACCGCGCGCCTGCGCTACCGCGTCGACGGACTGCAGAAGGGCTGGGTGTACCCGCAGACCGCGCACAGCGATTTCTCGGTCAGCCACCTGCCGCCGGACCGCTATACGCTGGTGGTGGAAGCGGCCGGGCGCGACGGCCAGTTCGGCGCCGCGCGGCGGCTGCAGATCGAGGTATTGCCGCCGCCGTGGCGGCATCCGCTGGCCTACGCCGGCTACGTCGTGCTGGGCCTGGCGCTGCTCGGCCTGGCGCTGCAGCGGGTGCGGCACACGGTCAACCGCGAGCGCGACATGGTGGAACTGCTCAACCTGACCGTGGCCGAGCGCACCCGCCAGCTCGAACGCGCCAACCAGCAGTTGCTGCAGAGCAATGCGCGCCTGCAGGCGGCCACGCGCCTTGATCCGCTGACCCAGGTCGCCAACCGCCGCGAGCTGCAGGACTGGCTGGCGCGCGAATGCCCGGCCCTGCTGGCGGCGCTGGACGAAGGCAGCAGCGCCGATGCGCTGTACTTCTTCATGATCGACGTGGACAACTTCAAGCGCATCAACGACGACTACGGCCACCAGGCCGGCGACGCCGCGCTGGTGCACTGCGCCGATCGGCTGCGCGGACTGTGCGGCGAACGCGACCTGCTGGTGCGCTGGGGCGGCGAGGAGTTCCTGCTGGTCACCCGCCTGCCGCGCGAAGACGTCGCCAGCGACCTGGCCGAACGCCTGCGTGCGGCGGTGGCGACGCAGCGCTTCGCGCTGGCCGAGCGCGAACTGACCCTGACCTGCTCCATCGGCTTCGCCCCGTGGCCGTTCGTCGCCGCGTGGCCGGCGCTGGGCGACTGGGAACAGAGCGTGGGCCTGGCCGACCGCTGCCTCTACGCCGCCAAGGGCGCCGGCAAGGACGCCTGGGTGGGACTGGCGCCGGGCGCGGCGCCGGACCGGCCGCGCCTGCACGCGCTGCTGGCCGGCGGCGCACCGGAAGAACTGGGCGACAGCGTACGCGTGCTGTGCTCGCCCGGGCGCCAGCCGCGCTTCGCGCGCTGAGCGACGCCGGCGCGGCGGCTCAGCGCGGCGGCGCCTGCTGCATGCTGCTGCGCCAGGCGTCCAGGAACTGACGTCGCTTCAGCGCATCCAGATACACCAGCAGCCCCGGGCCCAGCGCGATCGGACGGAACGCCGACGCAGCGACCGGCCCACCCTGCGCCGCCACGCCTGGCTGCGGCAGGATCGGCTGCAGCCGCGCCTCGCGCGACAGCCCCTGCTGCCCGCGCGGCGACAGCAGGTAATCCAGGAAACGGCGCGCCTCGGCCGCGTGCGGGCTGTCGCGCGGGATCACCGCGGTGCGCAGCGCGACCAGGGTGTAGTCCTCCGGCTGCACGATCGCCAGCGGCGCGCCGGCATCGATGCGCGCCTGCGCGTACGAACCCAGCACGTTGTACGCCAGCAGCAGGTCGCCGCGGGCGACCTTGTCCAGCAGCACGCCGGTGCGTTCTTCCAGCACCACCTGGTTGTCGCCCATTGCCGCCAGCAACGCGCCGGCCATGCTGCCGAGCTGGCTGTCCTGGGTCGCGAACAGGTAGCCCACGCCGCTGCGCTCCACGTCGTAGGTGCCGATACGCCCGCGCAGCGGCGAGCCCTGCGCGCGCAGCAGTTCCAGCAGCCGGCGGCGGGTGCGCGGCACCTGCGCGGCCGGCAGCCGCGCGGTGTTGTAGACGATCACCACCGGCTCGTAGCTGATGCCGAAGACCTCGTGCCGCCACTGTGCCCACGCCGGCAGCGCCTCGGTCTGCGGCGAGCGGTGCGCCAGTGCGTGACCGTCGTTCACCAGCTTGGTCTGCAGATCCATGCTGGCGCTGATCAGCAGATCGGCGCAGCGCGGGCCAGGGCCTGGATGCAGGTAGCGCCGGTAGATATCGCCGGCGATCACGTCCTGGTACACCACTTCGGTGTGCGGATGCAGGCGCTGGTAGTCGCCGATCACCGCGGCGAACACCTCGATGTCGGTCGAACCCTGGATGCACAACTGCGCGGTGGCCGCGCCCTGCGCCGGGAAGCGGCGCACGTCGCCGGGCGCGGCCAGGGCATTGCCGGCGAGCAGCATGGTCAGCAACAGCGGTAGACGGCGCAGCAGCGCGGGCAGGCTCATGGATGCAACCTCGGCAGGTGCAGGCTGGCGATCAGGCCGCCGCCCACGCGATTGGACAGGTCGATGCGCCCGCCATGCGCTTCGACCACGCGCTTGACGATCGCCAGGCCGAGCCCGGCGCCGCCGGCGGCCGCGCCCTCGCCGCGCACGAAGCGCTCGAACACGCGCTCGGCCTCGGCGGCGGCGATGCCCGGGCCATGGTCGGCCACGGTCACCACGCAGTCGCGCACGCTGCAGGTCAGCGCCACCTGCAGCGGGCCGTCGCCGCCGTACTTGCAGGCGTTGTCGATCAGGTTCTTGATCGCCTCGCGCAACAGCAGCGCATCGCCGCGCACCAGCGCCGGTTCGCTGGCCACCGCCAGTTGCACGCGCGGCCGCGGCGCGGCCTGCGGCACGGCCTCGTGCAGCGCCTGGTGCAACACCTCGGCCAGGTCGACGCTGGCGTAGCGCTGCAGGTTGGAACGGTGGATCACGCTGGCGTCGCTGAGCAACTGGTTGAGCAGGCGGCTCATGTGCGTGGCGTTGCGCTCGATCGCCTCCAGGCTGCGGCGCATCTCCTGCGGGTCGTCCTCGTCCAGCGCCAGTTGCGCCTGCGCGCGCAGCGCCGCCAGCGGCGTGCGCATCTGGTGCGCGGCCTCGGCCATGAACGCACGCAGGGTCTCGTTGCTGCCGGCCAGGCGCGCCATGAAGCGGTTCAACGCCGCCACCATCTGCTGCATCTCCTGCGGCGCCGTCGCGGCCACCGGCTTCAGTTCGGACGGTTCGCGCCGCGACAGTTCGTGCTCCAGCGTGCGCAGCGGCCGCAGCGCACGCGACACGCCCAGCCATACCAGCGCCAAGGCCAGCAGCGACAACAGCACGATCGCCACCAGCGCGTGCAGCACCACGTCCTGCGCCAGCGCCTCGCGGGCGCGCCGGGTCTGCCCCACCTGCACCCACACCTGGTCCTGCGCCGCCGCCGAGGACACCCGCCGCGAGACCACCGCAAAGCGCACCGGCTCGCCGCTGTAGACCGCATCGAACAAGCGCGGCGGCGCGCTGGCGCGCGGCAGCGACGGCGCCGCCGGCAGGTCGTCGTAGCCGGTGATGGTGCGCCCGCGCGCATCGAACACGCGGTAGAACACCCGGTCCTCCGGCGCCATCGCCAGCAGGTCCAGCGCGGCATAGGGCAGGTCCACCTGCCACTGACCGCCGGCCAGCGCCACCGAGTCGACGATGGATAGTGCCGAGGACACCAGCAGGTGGTCGTAGGAGCGGTTGGCGGCACGCTGGCCGTAGTCGCGGGCGACGAAGAACAGCGCCACCGCGCCGAGCAGCGACAGCGCGCCCAGGTAACGCAGCAGCGTGCGCCGGATCGACGGCGCCGGCGGCGCGGCCTCAGCCATCGCCGTCCGCTGCCGCCGGGTCCGGCGGCGACGCGGCCGCCTCCAGCTTGTAGCCGACGCCGCGCACGGTGACGATGCGCAGCGGCGCGTCGGCCAGCTTCTTGCGCAGGCGCCCGACGTACAGTTCGATCGCATTCGGCCCGGCCTCGTCGTCGAAGCCGAACAGGCCGTTGCCGATCTCGTCCTTGCCCACCACCTGGCCGAGCCGGCCAATCAGGATCTCCAGCAGCCGATACTCGCGGTTGGGCAGTTCGATCGGCGTGCCGTGCAGGCTGACGCTGTGCGCGGCGTTGTCGAAGGCGAAACCGCCGAGCTGCACCACCTCGCTGGCCTGGCCGCGATTGCGCCGCAGCAACACCCGGCAGCGCGCCTCGAACTCGCGAAAGTCGAACGGCTTGCCCAGGTAATCGTCGGCGCCCACGTCCAGCGCCTGCACCCGATCCTCGATGCCGTCGCGCGCGGTCAGCATCAGCACCGGCGTGGTGTCGCCACGCTCGCGCAGCCCGGCCAACACGCGCAGCCCATCCAGCCCGGGCAGACCGATGTCCAGCACCACCAGATCGAAGCGCTGGTAGCGCAGCACCCCGGCCGCACTCAAGCCATCGCGCTGCCAATCCACCGCATGCCCGCTGCGGCGCATGCGCCGCACGATCGCATCGGCGAGATCGGCGTTGTCTTCTACCAGGAGCAGGCGCATTGGAGGCCGGGAATGGTGAATCGGGAATGGGGAATGGAAACAGCAACGGCAGAAGCCTAGCGCATCCAGGAACGTGCTTTTTCGATTCCCCATTCTCGATTCCCGATTCCCCACCGCCGACAGGTCGTTGACAGCTACGTCCGACTAGGCTGCGTCCATGCCGGTCCGCGGCCGTTGCGGACGGACCGATCCAATCGCTGCGACACGCACCTGGGAGGGGACGTGGAACTGAAGACTCTGACATGGGGCAGCGCCTGCGCGCTGCTGTGCCTGGCCGGTTCGGTGCACGCCGCCAGCGACGACGACGGCCCGGTGACCGCCGAACTCGGCGGGCGGCTGCACTGGGATTTCGCCCACTTCGACAACGACCGGCGCGGCACGCCCAATCCCGACGACACCGAGATCCGCCGCTTGTGGCTGGACGTGTCCGGCAAGGTCTTCGGCTTCGGCTACAAGGTCGAAGGCGATTTCGCCGGGCTGCAGGACGACTTCAACGGCAAGGGCATCGAGGCCAAGGACGTCTACCTCACCCGTAAATTCGATGCCGGCACGCTCACCGTGGGCCAGTTCAAGCAGTACTTCACGCTCGACGACCGCACCGGCTCCAACTTCGGCCAGTTCCTGGAGCGCAGCGGCGCGGCCAGTACGCTGGCGCCGCTGTACCGCAAGGCGGTGTCGTGGCAGGCCGCGGGCACCGACTACACCTGGGCGGCCAGCGTCTACAGCCTGCAGAGCATCGACGTCTCCAACGTCCGCGGCCACGCGTTCGGCGGCCGCGGCACCTGGGCGCCGGACGCGCGCGACGGCGACGTGCTGCATCTGGGCCTGTCGCTGGCGCACGAGCACTACGACCATCCCGGCGCCGGCGGCACGCCGGCGCTGAGCATCCGCCCGCGCCCGGCCGGGCACCTGTCCGACGCCAGCCGCGTCACCCTGGCGCGCTTCGCCGATGGCCGCGACACCGACGTGGACAAGTGGTCGCTGGAATACGCGCAGGTGCGCGGGCCGCTGTCGTGGCAGGGCGAGTTCAGCGGCGGGTTGTTCGACGACGGCGCGCAGCGTGCCAACGTGATGGCGGCTTACGGCTTCGTCAGTTGGTTCGCCACCGGCGAATCGCGCCGCTACGACAGCAAGACCGGGCGTTTCACCCGCATCAAGCAGGTCAATCACAACTACGGCGCCTTCGAGCTGGCGCTGCGCTACGACCGCATGTGGGGCGCGCAGCACCGCGACGGGCAGCCCGATCTGCTCGACGCCTCCACCGCCTCGTGGACGCTGGCCGGCAACTGGTACCTCAAGCCGAACCTGCGGCTGATGCTCAACCTGATCGACAGCCGCAACCGCGACCATCTGGCCGGCGTGACGCTGGACCACACGCGAGCGATCACCGGGCGCTTTCAGTATGACTTCTGAGTGCCGGGATTGGGGAATGGGGATTCGGGATTCGCAACGGCGGGATCGTGCGATGTGACGTCTGGTCGGCCTCTTTTCGGATCCCTGATGCGGGGTCCATCTTCTTTCATGCACTGCCCTGAGGAACTTCCATGCTGACCGCGCTCGGTTTCGGAATGGTCATTACCTTCATGTACCTGATCATGAGCAAGCGGCTGTCGCCGCTGGTCGCGCTGATCATCGTGCCGATCGTGTTCGCGCTGGCCGGCGGCTTCGGCACCGGCATCAACGAGATGATGTTGGAGGGGATCAAGAAGATCGCGCCCACCGGCGTCATGCTGATGTTCGCGATCCTGTACTTCGGGGTGATGATCGACGCCGGCCTGTTCGATCCGCTGGTGCGGCGCATCCTGCGCCTGGTCAAGGGCGACCCGATGAAGATCGTGGTCGGCACCGCGGTGCTGGCGCTGCTGATCTCGCTCGACGGCGACGGCTCCACCACCTACATGATCACCGTCTCGGCGATGCTGCCGCTGTACCGGCGGCTGGGCATGAACGCGCTGAACATGACCTGCGTGACCATCCTCGCCGGCGGCGTGATGAACCTGACGCCGTGGGGCGGCCCGACCGCACGCGCGGCCACCGCGCTGCACGTGGACCCGGCCGACGTGTTCGTGCCGCTGGTGCCGGCGATGGCGCTGGCGATCGTCGGCATCCTGCTGCTGGCCTGGTACCTGGGCATGAAGGAACGCCGCCGCCTCGGCGTGGTGACGCTGCCCGGCGATGCCTGGATGGACGGCAGCGTGGCCGACGACGGCGAGGCGCTGCCCACCGTGGAGGATGCCGAGGACATCAAGCGGCCGCGGCTGCTGTGGGTGAACCTGGCGTTGACCCTGGCGCTGATGGCGGCGCTGGTGATCGGCGTGCTGCCGATGCCGGTGCTGTTCATGATCGGCTTCGCCCTGGCGCTGCTGATCAACTACCCGAACCTGGCCGAGCAGCGCCGGCGCCTGGTCAACCATGCCGGCAACGTGCTGTCGGTGGTGTCGCTGATCTTCGCCGCGGGCGTGTTCACCGGCATCCTCTCCAACACCGGCATGGTCGAGGCGATGTCGCGCAGCTTCCTGGCGGTGATCCCCGACGCCTGGGGCCCGTACCTGGCGGTGATCACCGCACTGGCGAGCATGCCCTTCACCTTCTTCATGTCCAACGACGCCTTCTACTTCGGCGTGCTGCCGATCCTGTCCGACGCCGCCAGCCACTATGGCATCACTCCGGTGGAAATGGCCCGCGCCTCGCTGGCCGGGCAACCGGTGCACCTGCTCAGCCCACTGGTGCCCTCCACCTACCTGCTGGTCGGCCTGGCCAAGGTCGACTTCGCCGACCACCAGCGCTTCACCCTGAAGTGGGCGGTGTTGATCTCGCTGCTGTTGATGGGTGGCAGCTTGTTATTCGCGCTGTATCCGTTGGCCGCTTGAGCGCTGCCGGGAATGGGGAATCGAGAATCGGGAATTGCAAGAGCGGCCCCGCTTCCCACCATTCCCGATTCCCCACTCCCCATTCCCAACTCCGAAGGAGTTAAGCCATGACCCTCAGAATCGCCTACGTCACCAGCGGCATGGGCAGCATCGGCACCGCGATCTGCCAGAAGCTGGCGCGCAACGGCCATACCGTGGTTGCCGGCTGCGGGCCGGACTCGCCGCGCAAGTCGGCGTGGCTGCGCGAGCAGCGCGAGCTCGGCTTCGACTTCATCGCCTCCGAGGGCAATGCCACCGACTGGGACTCGACGGTGGCCGCGTTCGCCAAGGTCAAGGCCGAGGTCGGCGAGATCGACGTGCTGGTCAACAACGCCGGCGGCAGCCGCGACATGCTGTTCCGGCAGATGGGCCGCGAGGACTGGCAGGCGGTGATCGCCAGCAACCTGCATGCGCTGTTCAACATCACCAAGCAGGTGGTGGACGGCATGACCGCGCGCGGCTGGGGCCGTATCGTCAACATCGGCGCGGTCAGCGCGCAGAAGGGCCAGATCGGGCAGATCAACTACGCCACCGCCAAGGCGGCGATGCAGGGCTTCAGCCGCGCGCTGGCGCAGGAAGTGGCCTCGCGCGGGGTCACCGTCAACACGGTGTCGCCCGGCTACATCGCCAGCGCGGCGATCAGCGGCTTCCCACCGGACGTACTCGATCGCCTGGCCAGTTCGGTGCCGCTGCGCCGGCTCGGCAAGCCCGAGGAAGTGGCTGCGCTGTGCGCCTGGCTGGCCTCGGACGAGGCCGCCTACGTCACCGGCGCCGACTACGCGGTCAACGGCGGCCTGCACATGGCCTAGGGCCTCGCCTGCCGCGCATGGCGCCACGGTTGCGCGTAAATGCAGCGGAGACGCAGGATGTGGAACTGCGCTCGACCGCGACGGATGCGCCCGCGCGCAGCCGCCGGATTCGGCAGGCCGGCACGCCGCGGCATACGCGAACAGGCATGCAGCGCGCCATCGCCGCGGCAATGCAGCCGCGGCGTGCAAAGCGCCGCGACGCCCGCCTGGCATACACTGCCGGTTCCGCTTCGTCCGTCGCGCCCGCTCCGCATGTCCGACAAACCCGAACCCGGCGCGCCCGCCGCGCGCCTGCAGATGGCCGACATCGCGCGCATGGCCGGCGTCTCCGAATCCACGGTGTCGCGTGCGCTGGCCGACAACCCGGTGGTCGCCGAACGCACCCGCGCCTACATCAAGCAACTCGCCCGCGACGCCGGCTACCGAGTCGATCCGGTCGCGCGCAGCCTGCGTTCGCGGCGCTCCAACATCGTCTGCGTGGCGGTGCCGCTGATGCACGCGCACGAGCAGCCGCTGTCGGACCCGTTCATGATGACCATGCTGGCGCTGCTGGCCGACGCGCTGACCGCGCGCGGCTACAGCATGCTGCTGTCCAAGCTGGACCAGCACCAGGATCACTGGGTCGAAGACCTGGCGCGCAACAGCCGCGCCGACGGCGTCATCATGCTCGGCCAGAGCCACGAGCACGCCTCGCTCGACGCCGCCGCGCGCGGCGGCCTGCCGATGCTGGTGTGGGGCAGCCGCATCGACGGCCAGGCCTATGCCAGCGTGGGCAGCGACAACCTGCGCGGCGGCGAACTGGCCACCGCACACCTGATCGAACATGGCCGCCGGCGCATCGCCTTCCTCGGCGACGAGCAGTTGCCGGAAGTGGCACCGCGCTTCGCCGGCTACCGGCGCATGCTCGACGCGCACGGCCTGGCGTTCGACCCGCGGCTGCACGCGCGCAGCCACTTCCTCAGCGAGGACGCCTACCGCCTGACCCGCGCGATGCTGAAGAAGACCGACCCGCCGGACGCGGTCTTCGCCGCCTCCGACGTGATCGCCCTGGGCGCGATCCGCGCCCTGATCGAAGCCGGCCACCGCGTCCCCCAGGACATCGCCCTGGTCGGCTTCGACGACATCCCCCTGGCCGCATACAGCCAGCCACCGCTGACCACCGTGCGCCAGGACTTGGCCCAGGCCGCCACCCTGCTGGTGGACGGCGTGCTGAACCTGATCGCCGGCACGCCGGTGGAATCGGTGGAGCTGCCGGTGAGTCTGGTCGTGCGGGAATCGGCCTGAGGGCTGGGAATGGGGAGTCGGGAATAGGGAATCGGAAAAGCGTTGGTCGCGCGCTGACGCTGAGTCAGCTGGCCTAGGGCTCTACATTCGAATTAGGGAGTTCGGGAGATCGGTCAGCACGCGGAGTTTCAGCGCACGATGCCGCGCTTTTCCGATTCCCCATTCCCGGTTCCCCATTCCCGACGCTTCACCAACACCATCGCCACCGCAGCTGCCAGCATCAGCGCGCCGGCCAGGCGAATGACGTTGCGTGGGTCGCCCTGCAGCAGGCGGTCGTAGTACAGCGGCAGGGTCACGATCTGGATCAGCATCGGCAGCACGATGAACAGGTTGAACAGGCCCATGTACACGCCGGTGCGCTCCGGCGGGATGCTGTTGGCCAGCATCAGGTAGGGATTGCCCATCATGCTGGCCCAGGCCAGGCCGATGCCGAGCATCGGCAGCAGCAACAGCCAGCGATCGTGGATCGACGGCAGCACGCACATGCCGATGCCGGCGGCGACCAGGCAGGCGGCGTGGGTGGCCTTTGGGCCGAACCGCCGCGCCACCGGCACCATCGCGAACGCGGCCAGAAAGGCGACGAAGTTGTAGAAGCCGCCGATCTGCCCGTTGACCAGGCCGGCCTCGCGGAAGCCATGCGAATCGGCCGCGGTGGTGCCGAACAGCGTGGTCGACAGCGACAGCACGATGTACTGCCAGTAGCAGAACATCGCATACCACTGGAACAGCATCACCGGCGCCATCTGCCGCATCGTCGGCGGCATCTGTCGCACCGCATCGACGATCTCGCGCAACGTCGCCAGCGGCCCGGACGCGGCGCTGCGCAAGCGCTGCAGCTCCGCCGCCGGCAGCACCGGCTCGCGCACGCTGCGCGCGGTGAGCAGGATCGAGGCGGCGGAGAAGCCCGCACCGATCGCGAACGCGGCGATGGTGACGTAGGGAATGTGGTGGGCGTTGGCCGCGTCCTGGTTCATGCCCAGCCACACCAGCAACGGTGGTGTGACATAGGCCAGGGTCTGGCCGAGGCCGGTGAACGCGCTCTGGGTCAGGTAGCCCAGCGGCCGCTGCGGCGGCGCCAGCACGTCGCTGACCAGCGCGCGGTACGGCTCCATCGCCACGTTGTTGGCCGCATCCAGCATCCACAGCAGCGCCACCGCCATCCACAGCGCCACGCTGAAGGGCATGGTCAGCAAGCACAGGCTGCACACCAGCGCACCCACCACCATGTACGGCATGCGCCGGCCCCAGCGGGTCACCGTGCGGTCGCTGAGCACGCCGACCACCGGTTGCAGCACCAGCCCGGTGATGGGGCCGGCCAGCCACAGGTACGGCAGGTTGGCGTGGTCGGCGCCCAGGTAGTTGTAGATCGGGCTCATGTTGCTCTGCTGCAGCCCGAAGCTGTACTGCACGCCGAAGAAACCGGCGTTGAGCGCCAGCACGCGCGAGAGCGGAAGCAGGGGACGATCGGAACGCATGAGCATCGGCATCGGCCTGGGCGGGGCGGGCACGCGGGAGGCGTGCCGCAGCGGCGGAGCGGAGTGTCGCCGCGCCTGCAATCGTTTGTAACGCTGCGCTGCACCATGCAGAATCCCTCGATCTCTCAGCGATAAGGTTGGCGTAAGCGCCACAGGTGGATTTGCTGCACTGCAAATTGCAATCGATTGCGGACAGCCGTATCTGTACGCCGCCGCACCCACCGACCGCGCCGCGCCCTGCCCGTTCCGGCAGCGGCGCGCCGCCACCCACTGCACCACTCGCTTCGGGAGAGACAGCGATGCATCACCCTTCGATCCGCCTGCAGACCCTGGCCCTGGCCGTCGCCGCGGCGCTGTCCGCACCGGCCGCGCTCGCGCAACAGGCCACGCCCGCCGCTGCCGACGCCCCGGCGGCGCAGGGCGACGTGGTCAGCCTGGACTCGGTCTTCGTCACCGGCACCGCTACGCCCAAGAGCAAGCTCAAGTCCAGCGTCTCGGTCAGCACCGTCGGCGCCGAGGCGATCGAACAGTCGGCGCCGCGCAGCACCGCCGAGATCTTCCGCAACATTCCCGGCATCCGCTCCGAATCCAGCGGCGGCGAGGGCAACGCCAACATCGCCGTGCGCGGCCTGCCGGTCGCCTCCGGCGGCGCCAAGTTCCTGCAATTGCAGGAAGACGGCCTGCCGGTGCTGGAATTCGGCGACATCGCCTTCGGCAATGCCGACATCTTCCTGCGCGCCGACTACAGCCTGGAGCGCATCGAGGCGATCCGCGGCGGCTCGGCGTCCACCTTCGCCAGCAACTCGCCCGGCGGCATCATCAACTTCATCAGCAAGACCGGCGACACCGCCGGCGGCAGCGTCGGCCTCACCCGCGGCCTGGGCGGCTACGACAACACCCGCCTGGACTTCGACTATGGCGCCCCGTTCGCCGAGCACTGGCAGTTCAACGTCGGCGGTTTCTACCGGCGCGGCGACGGCGTGCGCGACGCCGGCTACACCACCGACAAGGGCGGCCAGCTCAAGGCCAACCTGACCCGGCTGTTCGACAACGGTTACGTGCGCGTCTACGCCAAGTACCTCAACGACCGCGCCGCCGGCTACCTGCCGGTGCCCACGCGGGTCAGCGGCAGCGACGGGTCGCCGCACTTCGGCAGCATCGACGGTTTCGATCCCGGCACCGACACGCTGTACAGCCCGTACTTCCGCAGCAGCGCCACCCTCGATGGCGGCAACAAGCCCTCGCGGGTGGAACTGGGCGACGGCATGCATCCGCTGTCGCGCGCGTTCGGCGCCGAGGCGCAGTTCGACATCGGCGGCGGCTGGACCCTGACCGACAAGTTCCGCATCGCCGATACCTCCGGCCGCTTCGTTTCGCCGTTCCCAGCGCAGGTCGCCGATGCCGGCGCGCTGGCGGCGAGCATCGGCGGCGCCGGTGCCGGCCTGCGCTACGTCGACGGCCCGAACGCCGGCCAGGCCTACACCGGTCTGGCGCTGCGCACGCATCTGTTCAACGTGCACCTCAACGACCTGGGCAACGCAGTCAACGACCTCAGCCTGGCGCGCGACTTCGGCAGCGGCGACGGCGGCAATCTCAACCTCAAGGCCGGCTGGTATACCTCGCGGCAGACCATCGACGTGGACTGGACCTGGAACTCCTACGTGCAGTCGCTGGGGCACCGCCCGCGGCTGCTGGACGTGGTCGCCGCCGGCGGCAGCCTGCGCTCGCAGGACGGCCTGTACGCCTACGGGGTGCCGTACTGGGGCCTGGACGTCACCCGTCACTACGACGTGCGTTACGACATCAATGCGCCGTACCTCGCGCTGAGCTGGGACCAGGGTCCACTGAGCGTGGACGGCAGCCTGCGCTACGACATGGGCCGCGCCCGCGGCAACACCGCCGGCGGCCTGCTGGCCAGCAATGTCGACGTGAACGGCGACGGCGTGATCGAGGCGCCGGAGCAAAGCGTGGCGACCATCGACTACGCCAACCTCAAGCCGGTGCGCTACGACTGGAACTACCTGTCGTATTCGTTCGGCGGCAACTACATGCTCAACGACGACTTGGCCGCATTCGCGCGCTACAGCCGCGGCGCGCGCGCCAATGCCGACCGCCTGCTGTTCGGCGTGGTCCGCGACGACGGCTCGGTCTCCTCCAACGAGGCGGTGAACTTCGTCAAGCAGCTCGAAGGCGGCCTGAAGTGGCGCAGCGGCGGGCTGAGCCTGTTCGCCACCGCCTTCGCCGCGCGCACCCAGGAGCAGAACTACGAAGCCACCACCCAGCGCTTCTTCGACCGCACCTACAAGGCGCACGGCCTGGAGCTGGAAGCCGCGTATCGCACCGGCGGCTTCACCCTCAACGGTGGCCTGACCTGGACCGACGCCACCATCGACAAGGACCAGATCACCCCGGCCAACGCCGGCAACACGCCACGTCGGCAGGCGCGCTTCGTCTGGCAGCTGACGCCGAGCTACCGCGGCGAGCGCTACCAGGTCGGGGTCAATGCGATCGGCACCACGTCGGCCTATACCCAGGACAGCAACCAGCTGAAGATGCCCGGCTATACCCAGGTCAACCTGTTCGGCGACTACCGCATCACCGATGCGCTGACCGTCTCGCTCAACGTCAACAACCTGTTCAACACCTTCGGCCTGACCGAAGCGGAGGAAGCGTCGATCGCCGACGCGGCTTCCGGTGTGATCCGGGCACGCTCGATCCCGGGCCGCACCTCCAGCATCAGCCTGCGCTACGACTTCTGACGAGGACCGCACATCCGCGCCCCGCCCGGGGCGCGGCCAAGCCCCCCATGACCGCACCCGCTCCTTCCGCACTGTCCGCGCTCGCCCACACCCTGTGGGAGGCGCATCTGCAACCGGACGCCGCCGACGCAGTGCTGCCACGCCTGCAGCGCCACGGCGAACGCCTGCTCGCCCCATTGCATGCGCTGTACGGCACGCATCCGGCCTTCGCGCAATGGCTGCCGCAGTGGCTGACGCAACTGGCGGCCACCGCCAACGCGCGGCCATCGGCGCTGCGCCAGCTCGATGCCGAGCGCGCGCCCGACTGGTTTGCCACCCCGGCGATGCTCGGCTACAGCGCCTATGTCGACCGCTTCGCCGGCACCTTGCATGGCGTCGGCGAACGCGTGCCCTACCTGCAGGAACTGGGCGTGCGCTACCTGCACCTGCTGCCGTTCCTGCGCGCGCGCGAGGGCGACAACGACGGCGGCTTCGCGGTCAGCGACTATGGCCAGATCGAGCCGCGGCTGGGCGACATCGCCGACCTGGCGGCACTGACCGCACGCCTGCGCACGGCCGGCATCAGCCTGTGCGCCGACTTCGTGCTCAACCACACCGCCGACGACCACCCATGGGCGCTGGCGGCCAAGCGCGGCGATGCGCAGTATCTGGGCTACTACCACTATTTCCGCGACCGCAGCACGCCGGACGCCTACGAGCGCACGCTGGGCCAGGTGTTCCCGCACACCGCTCCGGGCAACTTCACCTGGGTGGAAGGAGCCGATGCCTGGCTGTGGACCACGTTCTACCCCTACCAATGGGATCTGGACTGGAGCAACCCCGCAGTGTTCGGCGAAATGGCGCTGGCGCTGCTGCACCTGGCCAACCTGGGCGTGGAGGTGTTCCGCCTGGATTCCACCGCTTACCTGTGGAAGCGCCCGGGCACCGACTGCATGAACCAGCCGGAGGCGCACACGATCCTGCAGGCGCTGCGCGCACTCACCGACATCCTGGCACCGGCGGTGCTGCTGAAGGCCGAGGCGATCGTGCCGATGGCGCAGTTGCCGCCGTATTTCGGCGAAGGCGCCGCACGCGGCCACGAATGCCACCTGGCCTACCACAGCACGCTGATGGCAGCAGGCTGGGTGGCCCTGGCCGAGCAGCGCGGCGACATCGTGCAGGCGGCGATCGCGCACACGCCGGCGCTGCCGCCAGCCTGCGGCTGGCTCAGCTACGTGCGCTGCCACGACGACATCGGCTGGAACGTGCTGCAGTGCGAAGCCGCCGGTGGCGATGGCGTGGCGCCGTTCGCACTGGCCCACACCGCCCAGTTCTACGCCGGCCACACCGCGGACAGCTACGCGCGCGGCGAAGCCTTCCAGAGCAGCGGCGATGGCGTGCACGGCAGCAACGGCATGAGCGCGGCGCTGGTTGGCATCGCCGCAGCGCTGGCCGCCAGCGACAGCGACGCGCTGGAACTGGGCGTGCGCCGCCTGCTGCTGCTGTACGCGGTGGCGCTGGCGATGCCGGGCATCCCGCTGCTGTACATGGGCGACGAACTGGCCTTGGGCAACGACGAGGACTATCGCCACGACCCGCTGCGTCAGCACGAAGGCCGTTGGCTGCACCGCCCGGTGATGGACTGGGCACGCGCGGCGCAACGCCACGACACCGACAGCCTGCCCGGCCAGGTCTACACCCGCCTGCGCGGGTTGATCGCCGCGCGTACCGACACCGTTGCGCTGGCCGCCGACCAGCCGCTGCGTGCGGTGCCACTGGGCAATCCCGCCCTGCTCGGGCTGGCGCGCGGCGAGGCATTCGTGGCGGTGTACAACTTCAGTGCGGAGCCGGTTGCGGTGGATGTTGCAACAGCGCTGGGCGAAGGCGAATGGCAGCCCATCGCCGACGGTTGCGGAGATCCCGCAACGCTGGTGGACTGGCTCGGCATACTACCGGCCTATGGCCTACGTTGGTGGCGACGCGGCTGATAAAATTTTTTGGAAATGATTCATGCGATTAGGCACACCTGCCGATTAGGCGGCCTCTACTTGAAATTGCAAATTTCCAATGCCATGCTTGGCTTCAAGCAAGCCAAGCACAGGCTCTTTAGCTCAAAGGAAGGGGCGGCAGACAAAAATACAAATATTGGACGCCTCGATCATATCGAGGCATCCTCATTTTTCGCCAATCAATTTGGCATTTCCTGAGCACCCCAAATAAGTCTCAGCGAAGGCAAAATCGCGCACTTCTAATTTTCGAGATGCAGTCATAGAACGTCTGCCGCCAGCACCCCTTTTCCCATAAAATTGGCTTTAATGAAAAATCCATACTATATACTCATTGCACTCGCAATCACAGGAATATTGATTTTTGCCGCGAAAATTGATGAAAAAGGCAAAAAAGGCGAGACTCAGGAAAAAACCAACTCGATCACATACGTACCCCAACGCCCCCTTAAAACATCTCAGCAACTATCAGTAATCCAAGCCCCGGAAGGGAAGCTTGAAGATATAGCACCCGAACTTAAAAAAAGCGCTGAAAAAGGAAATGCAAAATCAGCGCTCGCGCTATATCTTAAACTGTCGACCTGCGATACTGCGTTACATACACAAATCTCTCCAGATGAAATAAAAGCATATGCATCTGCCGGAATCAGCATGGAGAAGTACGCAAATTCTATGGAAAAATCCATATCCGAATGCACAGGGGCATCAGAAGAAGATTTAAAAAGACGCGGGAAGTGGCTTGAAAAATCGGCCATGCTAGGAGATTTACAAGCAAAACTCATGTACGCAAGTGATCCGGAGGCAATCGTTGGAGATGCCACCGACATGCTGCGAGACCCAGAGAAAGTAATTGATTACAAGAAAAAGGCTGTTAAATTCCTGTCTGACGCAGCATCGTCGGGAAGCCCGGACGGACTTATGAAAATGGGGGATGCATATAACGATGGCATCCTTCTACCAAAGGATCAGGTTAGAGCCTATGCATTTTATCGCGCCACTGAGATGACAACATCAAGTGACTTTTCAAACATACTATCAAAAATAGAACCAGAACTGACTCCAGCGCAAATCTCACAAGGAAACAAGGAAGCTATCCACATATATCAGAATTGCTGCAAATAAAGCTATAAATAAATCATACCCAGAGAGAAAGAAGACATGGATAGAAATCTCGCGAGAATAAGCCTCCTCATATTCTCAACATTCTCGATATGCGCAGTAGCGATTGCATCACTTTATGGCCCATTCCATGTGAACATCCAACTGGGAACCCCTTATGGTGGATATGAGGTTGACAAGGCCATTAGAGATTTACGCAATGCCCCCGCAGTGATTGTACCCGGCGACAAAATAGTTCTGTGCAACAGCAATGCATGCGTAACTTATACAAAGACGAGTACTGGTTGGCTCGGAGGCCCGCCGACGAAACAAGAGGTAGTGGACGGTGGTGGTGGTGGTGGTGGT